>NZ_RZSV01000227.1:0-8765 GCF_004023205.1 Mesorhizobium sp. M1A.F.Ca.IN.020.03.2.1
ATGTATATCCGACCGCTCCTTCGAACACCGTGACATGGCCCGGCCAGCGCGCGCTGCGCGGCATGCTCCTGAGGTCGTGCGCGTTGATCGCGTCATGCGGCGCCTCCAGCGCCACCTGGAAGCGGCCGTCAGGCCGCGCCGATACCCGGGCCAGGATGTTCTCCTCGCCGTAACGCAACCGGGTGCGGCGCGCCAGCGTATGGAAATGCGCGTAGCCGGCGAGCGAGGACCACGGATCGGCGGCCGGACCCGCCGTGCTTGCGTCGGTCGCTGCCAGCGCCGCCGCGGCGATCGCTTCATCGCTTGGCGGGGGAACAGCGACGAGAGCATCCTGATGCCGGCCGATCAGGCCGGTGTCGATATCGCCCGCCGCGAAATCGGCGTCGGCGGCGAGTGCTGCAAGGAAGGCGGTGTTGACCGTCGAGCCGGCAACTTCGGTTCGGGCCAGCGCCTTGCGCAGCGCGCCAAGCGCGGTGGTTCTGTCCCTAGCGTGCACCACCAGCTTGGCGATCATCGGATCGTAGAAGGGCGAGATCGCATCGCCGGCCCGCACGCCGGTCTCGATGCGCATGGCGGCATCCTCCGGCGGCGTGTCGGGGAATTTGAGATGATAAAGCGTGCCCGTCGCCGGCAGGAATCCCTTGGCCGCGTCCTCGGCGTAGATGCGCGCCTCGAAAGCATGTCCGGCAAGGGCGATCTCGTTCTGCGCCTTCGGCAGTTTTTCGCCGGCGGCGACACGAAGCTGCCATTCGACCAGATCGACGCCGGTGACCATCTCGGTGACGGGATGCTCGACCTGCAGCCGTGTGTTCATCTCCATGAACCAGAAGCGGTCGGCTTTGAGGGCCTCGGAAGCATCGACGATGAATTCGATCGTGCCGGCGCCCGAATAGCTGATTGCCTTGGCGGCCTTCACCGCCGCTTCCGTCATCGCCTTGCGCAGCGCCGGCGTCATGCCGGGGGCGGGCGCCTCCTCGATCACCTTCTGGTGGCGGCGCTGCGCCGAGCAGTCGCGCTCGAAAAGATGCACGACATTGCCGAAATTGTCGCCGAACACCTGGACTTCGATGTGTCGCGGCTTGTCGACATATTTTTCGACCAGAACGCGGTCGTCGCCGAAGGCAGCCTTGGCCTCGCGCCGCGCTCCGGACAGCGCCTCGGAGAAGTCGTCCGGATGGTCGACGCGCCGCATGCCCTTGCCGCCGCCGCCGGCGCGCGCCTTGATCAGCACCGGGTAGCCGATCTCGCGCGCTTTTGTGGCAAGCAGCACAATCTCCTGCGCTTCGCCGTGATAGCCGGGCACCACCGGAACGCCGGCCTTTTCCATCAACCGCTTGGCGGCATCCTTCAGCCCCATGGCGCGGATCGAGGCGGCGGACGGGCCGATGAAGATGAGGCCCGCCGCCGTCACCTGGTCGACGAAGTCGGGGTTCTCCGACAGGAAGCCGTAGCCGGGGTGGATTGCCTCGGCGCCTGTGGCAAGCGCCGCGGCAATGATCCTGTCGCCGCGCAGATAGCTGTCACCGACCGGCGAGGGGCCGATATGCACCGCCTCGTCGGCCATCTCGACATGCAGCGCTCGCGCGTCGGCATCCGAATAGACGGCGACTGTTCGCACGCCGAGCTTGCGCGCGGTGCGGATGACGCGGCAAGCGATCTCGCCGCGATTGGCGATCAGGATCTTGCCGAACATGGAGCATCCCGAGTTTGCGACGGGCAGCGCCAATTCGGCAGGCGCGGGCCTACTTCGATGCGGCGATCTCGCAGGCGCCGCCCGTAGTCACCTTGTAGTGCGCGCGCGTGGCCAGGCAGGATTTCATCGCCAGCTCTTCCGCAACCTTTTGGGACGGCGCATTCAGGTGTCCACCACAGATGATGTAAGACGACATGATCCGGGCATAAGGCGTGGTCGCGTAGGCTGAATGGCCGCTCGCCGCCAGATAGGCCTTGTATGCCCTGTTGCACGGATCCTTGGGATTGCGTGGGATGTAGGGTGGAAAGCGCTTGTCCCCCTCGCTTCCAGCCAGCGACCCGGCGACGACAGCGCCGCACGAGGCGCATATAAGCATTCCTGCAAGTATCGACGCGGATGCTTTCCGCAGATATTCTCGTATCATTTTTACCCCATCCCCATGAGACAATGCAGGATGAGCAATATCGAATATTTGCCGGCGTCGCTAGATGGTCACTCAACATTGTCGATCTCGTGAACGGGTGGAACGTCTTTGTCATAAAGTTCAGCCTCCCCCAATCGCAGCAACGGCTGAGCTGTATAGTCTGGCAGTCAGATCGTCGAAGCAGCAGAAAGTGACGGTCTCGGGGATGGCGTTTTCGCCTAGAAAAACAGCAACCGTGCCGACGGCTACTTCGGTAGCCTGATCTTTCGGATAGCCGTAGATGCCGGTCGAGATCGCCGGAAATGCTATCGTTCGACAGTCCTTACCGGTGGCAATCTCCAGCGAGCGCCGATAGCAGGAGGCGAGCAACTCCGCCTCGCTCTCGCCCCCGCCGTGCCAGACCGGGCCGACAGTGTGAATGACATAGCGCGCCGGCAGCCGGTAGCCTTTCGTCAGTTTGGCATCCCCGGTCCTGCAGCCGTTCAGCGTGCGGCATTCGGCGACCAGCTCCGGCCCGGCGGCGCGGTGGATAGCGCCGTCGACACCACCGCCGCCGAGCAGCGAGGAATTGGCGGCATTGACGATGGCATCGACCTTAAGCCTGGTGATGTCGCCGGTATGCACGCGGATCCTATCGCTGACGCCGCTCATCGTCACATCCTGAACACGCCGAACTTCGTTTCCTCGACCCCGGTATTGAGCGCCGCCGAGAGGCTGAGCGCCAGCACCTCGCGCGTCCTGGCCGGATCGATGATGCCGTCGTCCCAAAGCCTTGCCGAAGAATAGAGCGGGTGACCCTCATGCTCGTATTTCATCAGGATCGGCTTCCTGAATTTCGCTTCCTCTTCGGCGCTCCACTCACCGCCCTTGCGCTCGATGCCCTCGCGCTTGACCATGGCGAGCACCGTCGCCGCCTGCTCGCCGCCCATCACCGAAATGCGCGCATTCGGCCACATCCACAGGAAGCGGGGCGAATAGGCGCGGCCGCACATGCCGTAATTGCCGGCGCCGAACGAACCGCCGATGATCACCGTAAGCTTCGGCACGCGTGCCGTGGCGACCGCCGTGACCAGCTTGGCGCCGTCCTTGGCGATGCCGCCGGCCTCATACTTTCGCCCGACCATGAAGCCGGTGATGTTCTGCAGGAAGATCAGCGGAATGCCGCGCTGGCAGCAGAGCTCGATGAAATGCGCGCCCTTCAGCGCGCTTTCCGAGAACAGCACCCCATTGTTGCCGAGGATGCCGACCGGCATGCCGTGCAGATGCGCAAAACCGGTGACCAAGGTGGTGCCGTAATTCTGCTTGAACTCGTCGAACTCGGAACCGTCGACCAGACGCGCGATCACCTCGCGAACGTCATAGGGCTGGCGCAAATCAGTCGGCACGATGCCGTAGAGTTCATGCGGATCGTGAAGCGGTGATACTGGTTTCTGTAAGTTCAGGCTTACGGCCTTGTTCCGATTCAGGTTCTTGACGATGCGTCGGCAAATGGCCAGCGCGTGCTCGTCATCCATGGCATAGTGGTCGGCGACGCCGGAAAGCCTGGTGTGGACCTCGGCGCCGCCGAGCTCCTCGGCGCTGACGTCCTCGCCGGTGGCAGCCTTCACCAGCGGCGGGCCGCCAAGAAAAATGGTCGCCTGGTTGCGCACCATGATCGTTTCGTCCGACATCGCCGGCACATAGGCCCCGCCCGCCGTGCAGGAGCCCATGACGCAAGCGATCTGCGGGATGCCGGCTGCCGACATGTTGGCCTGGTTGTAGAAGATGCGGCCGAAATGCTCACGGTCGGGGAAGACCTCGTCCTGGTTGGGCAGGTTGGCGCCGCCGCTGTCGACCAGGTAGACGCAAGGCAGCTTGTTCTGCAGCGCGATCTCCTGCGCGCGCAGATGCTTCTTCACCGTCACCGGATAATAGGTGCCGCCTTTCACCGTCGCGTCGTTGACGACGACCATCACCTCCCGGCCTTCGACACGGCCGATGCCGGTGATGATGCCGGCCGACGGAATATCCTCGCCATACATCGACCATGCCGCGAACTGGCCGACCTCGAGAAAAGGCGAGCCGGTGTCGAGCAGTTGCGCCAATCTTTCGCGCGGCAGCAGCTTGCCGCGGCTTTGGTGGCGCTCGCGCGCCTCGTCCGAGCCGCCTCGCTCGATGCCCGCCGCCTTCTCGGCGATATCGTCGACCAGCGCCCGCATGCGCTCGGCATTGGCGCGGAAGGTTTCCGAGGAGGGGGAGATTTGGGTTTGGAGTGTGGCCACGTTATTCCTCACACCTCTTGATGCCGCAACGCAACCAGTGTAACAGCCCGCACCCGGATGCTGCGTGCGCAGCGCGGCATCTTTTGTACGAATGACACCTCAGGAGGCGACGATGAAAGGCATCGATATGCGTTTCAACAAATGTCTCCCCTCGGCCATGGCCTGACGCCGCCGAAGGGCGGCTTTCCACGTCCCGGATTCGAGCAAAAGGAACACGGCGCCTGCAAGCGCTGTGGGTGTCACTATGTATGTGCGGTTTGTAACGCCGCTGATCCATCCGAAGAGCCGGGTAGAGAGCGGCTTTTTCCATGCGTCCTGGTACTTGTACCGGAATGGCTGCCCGGACTGGATCCATGGCGAACTGGAGGATCAGTTCGACTGGTTCAATCGGCATTTGCCCATTCCTGGCCGGGTTGGGCGGCATTTCAAGCGCCGTGAGTCGATTTGGGGCGTCTGCTGGTTCCACCCGAACGCCAAGGAAGCCATCAGCCGTGCGCGCTATTGCGCCTGGCTGATCGAGGAGGGCGGCTTGCCTGTGCGCTCGATCACGTCCCGGCGCCAGCGTGAGGTTCTGTGGCGCGATGAGCATCAGATCGTCGCCAAGCCGACCGACGACCTGCCCAAGGCGTTCGGCTGAGGTGACGGAGGGAGACATCACACTCCCTCCGCCATGATCTCGCGGCCGATCAGCCAGCGGCGGATCTCGCTGGTGCCGGCGCCGATCTCGTAGAGCTTGGCGTCGCGCAGAAGCCGCCCGGTCGGATAATCGTTGATATAGCCGTTGCCGCCGAGCAGCTGGATGGCATCGAGCGCCATCTGCGTCGCCTTTTCGGCCGCGAAGAGCACGCAGCCGGCGGCGTCCTTGCGCGTGGTCTCGCCGCGGTCGCAGGCACCGGCCACGGCGTAGACATAGGCGCGCGCCGCGTTCATCGTCGAATACATGTCGGCAAGCTTGCCCTGCACCAGCTGAAAACTGCCGATCGGCTGGCCGAACTGCTTGCGCTCATGCACGTAAGGCACCGCCACGTCGAGGCAGGCCGCCATCAGCCCGATCGGCCCGCCGGAGAGCACGGCGCGCTCATAGTCGAGGCCCGACATCAGCACCTCGACGCCGCGCCCTTCCTCATGCAGCACATTCTCGAACGGCACCTCGACATTCTCGAAGACGAGCTCGCCGGTGTTCGAGCCGCGCATGCCGAGCTTGTCCAGTTTTTGGGCCACCGAAAACCCGGCAAAGGTTTTTTCGATGATGAAGGCGGTGATGCCGCGCGAATTGCGCTCCGGATCGGTCTTGGCATAGACCACCAAGGTCTCGGCATCGGGTCCGTTGGTGATCCACATTTTCGAACCGTTGAGCACATAGCGGTCGTTGCGCTTTTCGGCGCGCAGCCGCAGCGACACGACGTCCGAGCCTGATCCGGATTCCGACATTGCCAGCGCGCCGACCTTTTCGCCCGAGCAGAGCGCAGGGAGGTATTTCTCCTTCTGTGCCGGCGTTGCCCAGCGGTTGATCTGGTTGACGCAGAGATTGGAATGCGCGCCGTAGGAGAGGCCGACCGAGGCGGATGCGCGGGAAATCTCCTCCATCGCCACGACATGCGCGAGATAGCCCATACCGCTGCCGCCGAACTCGGGATCGGCGGTGATGCCGAGCAGGCCGAGCGCGCCGAGCTCCCCCCACAGATGTGCCGGGAATTCGTTGGAGCGGTCGATATCGGCCGCGATTGGCGCGATCCTGTCTTGTGCCAAGCGCCTTACGGTATCGCGCAACGCCTCGATGTCGGCATCAAGCCCGAAGTTCAGCGTATTCGTATACATGGCGTTCCTCCCGGCGCATGACCCCGAAATCGACTTCGATAAGGATAATGCGCGAAATCAAAGTGCCACGGCCTCCTTTGCGCGTCGGACGGGACGCGTTGCGCTGCCGGCGCCGATCTTCGCGCCGACGAGCCGCCTTGTCATCGAAAGATATGTCGTGGTGACTTCAGAGATCGACAGCCGCTCGCCCGGACGGAACCAGACGATGACGCCGGTCATCATCTGGATCAGCGCCATGGCGGTCAGGCCGACATCATCGATCTCGAAGATGCCGGCTTCGGCGCCGTCGCGCAGGATCGCGCGCAATTCCTTCTCATAGGCCGTGCGCATCTTGAGGATCTGCGTCAGCCGCTCATGCGAGAGGCTGCGCAATTCCATGTTGGAGACATGGGTGGCGCGGCGCCGCTCGATATGGAAGGCAATGTGGTTCTCGACATAGGCGGCGAGCCGCGCCGCCGGATCGGCCGCTGCCGGGCGCGCGTCATCCCAGGCCTTGAGCAGGCCTTCCATATGCTCGCGCATCAGCGTGAACAGCAGATCCTCCTTGGTGGGAAAATAGCGATAGAGCGCGGCGGCCTGCACGCCGACTTCGGTCGCCAGCTGGCGCATCGACATCGCCTCATAGCCGAGCCGCGCGATCAGGCCGACCGCCGCCTCGCGAACGGCCGCCTCGGTTTTTTCGCCATCTGAACCCGTGGTGCGTGCCATGTTTGCCTCTGCGAAGCAGATAATAAAACGAACGTTCAATTAATTCAAGCGGGCAAGCGAAGGTGTTCAGGCCGAAGGGCAATGGCCTGCACTCGGTCTGACGCAAGCCTCGGCTGGATCTGTAGAGCGGAGCGACTTAATCGCCGCGGAAAGCGCGGCTCGCCTGATCGGTCAGGGGCTTAAGCAGATAGGAAAGCACCGTGCGGTCGCCGGTTCTCAGGAACACCTCCGCCGGCATTCCCGGCTTCAGTTCCAGCGATCCCGCCTGTTTGAGGCTGCTTTGCGTCAGCACGATGCGCACCGCGTAATAGGCGACCCCGGCTTTCTGGTCCTCGATGAGGTCGGGCGAGATACGGTCAACCTGGCCCTCGACTTCCGGCGTGATCTGCTGGCTGAAGGCCGAAAGGCGAAGCGTGGCGTTCTGTCCGATGCGCACCTGGTCGATGTCCTGCGGCGCGACGCGCGCCTCGACCACCAGCGCGTCGGCGCTCGGCACGATCTGCATGATCGCCTCGCCGGGCGCGATCACGCCGCCGATCGTGTGCACGGCCAGCTGATGCACCCGGCCCGATTGCGGGGCGCGGATATCGATCTGCTTCAGCGTTTGCTCGGCCGCGATCTGACGCTCGCGCAGTTCGCTCATCTTGCCCTCGATCTCCCTCAGTTCGCCCGCCACTTCGCTGCGCAGGTCCTGATCGATCTGGATGATCGCCAGTTCCATCTCGCTGATGCGCCCGCGCGTCTGCGCGGCGGCGGCGATCAACTGCCCGTTTTCGCCGTCGAGCCTTGCCTCGGCGCGTTCGCGATCGGCCAGACGCGAGATCGGCACCAGCTTCTTTTTCCAGAGGTCCCGCATGCCCTCGAGCTCGATCTTGGTGAGGGATATCTCCTGCTGCTTGCTCCTGAGCTGGGCCTCGATACCCGCGATCTCCTGACGGAACTGCACGATGCGCTCGCGTAGCTGTGAAATCTTGCCCTCGCGCGCCTGCCGCCGCAGCGCGAACAGCCTGTTCTCGCCGTCGATGAGATGACCGATCTGAGGGGCATGCGCGTTTCCCGACAGCTGCTCGGGATAGAGCACCGCCTGGGCGCCGTCGCGTTCGGCAATCAGCCGGGCGCGGCGGGCAGAGAGCTCGTCGAGACCGTTGTCGACGATGGCGAGATTGGCACGCGCCACCGTGTCGTCCAGCCGCACCAGGACGTCGCCCGCCTCGACCGTGCTGCCGTTCTGCACGTTGAGAGCGCCGACGACGCCGCCTTGCGGATGCTGGACGGACTTCACGTTCGAGCCGACGACCAGATGGCCGCCTGCGACCACGGCTCCGGCAAGACTGCTTGATGCCGCCCAAAGGCCGAGCCCGCCGACAAGCAGCGCCGCTGCGATCGCTCCCGCCCGGACGTTCCTGCGAATGGCCTGACGCAAGCGCTGCTGCTGGGGCGAAGCACCTTCGATCGGCTTCGAACCGCGGTCGAGCAGCGCGATCGCGCGCGCCCTGGCGGACAATGCGATGTCGCGCACCACGCGCAACGCATCGGCTTTGAAATAGGGAGTTGCCGACCTCATCTCAGCCCGCCGATCCGACCGCATGCAGCGGTTTCGTCACCGGCTGCAAAGCCTGCCGTGCGATCTCGCTCTTCAGCCCGAATGCCTGCTGCCTGCCGCCATTCAGCACCAGCAAGTGGTCGAGCGCGGCGAGGGCGCTGGGACGATGCGCGACCACGATGACGATGCCGCCGCGCGCTTTGATGCCTTCGATGGCACGCGTCAGCGCTTGGTCGCCCGCGGCATCGAGGTTGGAATTCGGCTCGTCGAGCACGACGAGGAACGGATTGCCGAACAGCGCGCGCGCCAGGCCTACAC
>NZ_RZSV01000228.1:0-8747 GCF_004023205.1 Mesorhizobium sp. M1A.F.Ca.IN.020.03.2.1
GACCTGCGTCAACTGGAAGTGGATTCTAAAATGAAGAAGCGGAGCAATGCCCCCGCTTCAGTGTCTGACATGTGCCCCGTTCAGTGCAGGCGGCCGCTGGCGTGGGCCAGCATCGTGTAGACCTTGCCGGTGTCCGACGTGAGGTAGGTTTGCGCCATGATGTTGTCGCGGTCGTTGCGCGATACGTCCTTGAGCAGCTTCTCGAAATCGTCGCAGTAGCGGTCGACGGCGGCGCGGAACTCGGCCTCGGCCTGATACTTGCGGCGGATCTCGTCGAAGGTCTGCTGGCCCTTCAGCGTGTAGAGCCGGCGCGTGAACACGTCGCGCTCGCCGCGGCGGTAGCGGTTCCACAACTCGATCGAGGCGTCATGGTCGATAGCGCGGGCGATGTCGACGGATAGAGAGTTGAGCGATTCCATGACATGCAGCGGCGAACGCTGGGCAGGGGTCGCGCGCGGTGCTTCCGCGGGCGTCGCCGGCTTCAGCTCTTCCTCGCGCGAGGCGTTGGTCAGGAGATCGCGCACCCAGCCGCCCTGCTGCGTGCGGCCGTTCGGATCGCGGCGCGGCGTTTCCGCCGGGCGCTCGAGATCGAGGGTGCCGCGCAGCGTCGTCTCGCCGATCGGTGCCTGCGGCGCCGGGCGCTCCGGCTGAGGCTGCTGCGACGCCGGCGGGCGGCGCAGCGGCTGCTCGGCGGGGCGAGCGGGCGCCTGCGGCGCGGGGCGCAGGGCGCGCGGCTCGCCGGTTTCGCTGCTGCCGCTGCGGCCGGATTTCGCAACGATATCCGACAGTTCCTTGAGCGCGTTGATCTGCTCGGCGACGGCGCGGCGGATGGCCGAGGTCGATTCCTTGGCCTCCTCCGGCATCTCGATGACGCCCTTCTTGAGCTCGGCGCGGGTGAGGTCCAGCTCGCTCTTGATGGAACCTGCGGTGCGCCGCATCTCCTCGGTCGCGTCGGCGAAGCGGCGCGTCGCCGAATCGACGACCTCGGCGATGGCGGTGCGAATCTTCTCCGCCGATTCCATCGTCCGGCCCTCGGCATTCTGCATCGTCTGGCCCACAAGAGTCTCGAAGGAGCGCATGACTTTCTCGAGGTCTTCCGACTTCTTGACCAGACCGACGGCGAGGTCTTCCAGCGACGACTGCCGCTCCAGCGTGTGCTCGAGATTGCTCTGCGCGGAGCTCAGCAGGTCCGAGGCGCTCGACAGCAGGCGGCTGTGCTCGTCGAACTTGGTCGCGATCGAGGCGACCTCGCGCAACGTCGCCGACGACAGATCGGTGAGCCGCGTCGTGTTGGAATCAACGAGGCGCGCCGAGCTGGCAAAGGTCTGGGCCGCCTTCTCGGTGGTCGCCGCGAAGCTCTGCGTGCTGCCGCTCAGGCGCTCCTCGACCTGGCCGAGATTGACGGCCGCCTGGTCGATCAGCTGACTGAGCTGCGCGCTGGAGGTGGTCATGCGGCCGATAAGGTCGGCAACGCTGTCGGCCAGCGTCGAGCGAGCGCTCTCGACCGCCGAGAGCGTCTCCGCGGTACGGTTGGCGAGCGCATTGACGAGGGCCGCGTTTTCGCTGCGCAGCTTCTCGGTCGCCCGTTCGGTGACCTCTTCCATCCTCTTTTGCAGCTCGGAGCCGCCCTGGGCGAAGCGCTCGACCAGCGGACGCGCCGTCTCGTCGAGAATCTTCGACATTTCGGAGGAGCGCGCCGCAAGCATGGTGTTGAGCTCGCGGGTGTTGGCGCCAATGGTCTTTGCCGCCTCGTTGGTGCTCTGGCCGATATGCTGGCCGACCGCGGTGAAGGTTTCGGCAATGACGTTGGCGCGCGATATGAGCTGCGCCTCGGCGCTGGAGACCTGCTCGTTGAGCTTCTGACCCATCGTTTCGGCGCCATAGGCGAGCCGGTTCTCGACGCTCGCAACCTGCTCCTCGACACGGGCCGCGGCCGCAGCGGCGCTCGAGGCCAGGCGTTCGTCGGCACCGGCGAGCGCCTGCTCGATCTCACGGGCGTGGACGGCGAGTTCCTGGCCGGTCTGGCGGGCACGGTCGGCGACGCGCTGCTCGGTGGCGGCGAATGCGCCGACAATGGTGTCGGCATGTTCGCCGATGGTCGAGGTGCTGCTGGCGATGCGCGACACCAAACGGTTGTCGGCGTCGTCGAAGATGCGGGCAATTTCAGACGCCCGCGACGACAGCGCCTCCGAACCTTCGGCAATGCGCGAGATCAGATGCTGGTCGGCGGCGTCGAAGATGCGGCCGAGATCCGAAGCGCGGGCGGCCAGCGCTTCGGCCGATTCGGTGATGCGCATGCTGAGGCGCTCGTCCGCGCCCTCGAAGTTGCGCAGGATGTCGCCGGCGCGGGCTGCGAGCGACTGCGCCGTTTCGACCGCGCGGGCGACCAGTTTCTGATCGGCGGCGTCGAAGGTGCCGGCGATCTCGCCGGCGCGGGCGGCGAGCTTGTCGGCGGTTTCCTCGGCACGGGCCATGAGCGCGTTGGACGCGTCATCGGCGCGGGCCATCAGCATACTCGAGGTGTCCTGCGCGCGCTCGTGCAGGCGGCGGTCGGCCTGCTCGAAGGCGTTGGCAATCTCTTCGGCCCGGGCGAGCAGCGCAGCCGAAGTCTGTTCGGCGCGTTCGGCGATCTTGCGATCGGCGTCGCTGAAGGCGGCGCCCGCCTGCTCGTGTAGCGTGCTGGTGATTTCCATCACCTTGTCGCGCAGCGCGCCGGCAACGAAGACGGCGGTCTTTTCGAGGACGCCGCGGACATTGTCGACGCCGGCCGAAAGCGCACGCTCCATGGTGCCGGCGCGTTCTTCGATGATGCCGGTCTGGCGGCTGAAGGCCTGCTCGATCTTCTCGACATCGGCAGCGATCGCCGCCGAGATGTCGCTGCTCTTGGCCGCGATCTGGTCGATATGGCCGGACACCGAACGGTCGACGTCCTTGCGCGCTTCGGCGAGCTTGACGAGGTCATCTTCCAGCGCGCGGGCCAGCATGTCGCGGCCTTCGGACAGCTTGCCGATGTGACCGGCGATGACGCCGTCGATCTCCGAGCGGCTCTCCGCCAGCTTCTGCAGATCGGATTCAAGCGCCCGCTTGAGGATGTCGCGACCCTCGGCGAGCTTTTCCACCTGGCCGGAGACCAGCCCGTCGATGCCGGCGCGGCTCTCGGCGAGCTTGGCCAGGTCGGCCTCGAGGGCGCGCGTGAGGACATCGCGGCCTTCCGCGAGCTTGTCCACCTGGGCGGCGACGAGGCCGTCGATCGAGGCGCGGCTTTCGGCGAGCTTGGCGAGGTCCGCTTCGAGCGCACGCTTGAGGATATCGCGGCCTTCGGCCAGCTTCTCCACCTGGCCAGCGACCAGACCATCGATCGAGGACCGGCTTTCGGCCAGCTTGGCGAGATCGTCCTCCAAGGCCTTGGACAGGGTCGAGCGGTCCTGGACCAGCCTGTCGGCGTGGGTCTGCATGAGGCCGCTGGCATTGGCCATGTCGGCATCCAGGACGCGCGACAGCTCGGCGCGATGGTCGGCGATCTTCTGCGAATGATCGACGATCGCGCCCTGGATGGTGTTGAGGTCCGCTTCCAGCGCGCGTTTGAGGATATCGCGGCCCTCGGCAAGCTTCTCGACCTGGCCGGCCACCAAGCCGTCGATGCTGGAACGGCTCTCGGCCAGCTTGGCCAGATCGTCCTCGAGCGACTTCGACAGCACGGCGCGGTCCTGGACGAGCCTGTTCTGGTGATCGGAGATTGCGCCGCCGACGGTCTGCAGGTCGGCCTCCAGGGCCTGCGACAGCTGAGCGCGTTCCTCCTGCACCTTCTCGGAGTGTCCCGCAATGGCACCCCTGATGGTGTTGATGTCGGCTTCCAGGGCACGCTTCAAGATATCGCGGCCTTCGGCGAGCTTCTCGACCTGGCCGGCGACCAGGCCGTCGATCGAGGCGCGGCTCTCGGCCAACTTGGCGAGATCGGATTCGAGCGTCTGGGACAGCAGGCTGCGGTCCTCGACAAGCCTGCCGGCGTGGCTGTCGATCAGGCTTCGGATTCCGCTCAGGTCGCCCTCCAGCGCGCGGCTGAGTTCACCCCTGTCCTCCGCGAGCTTGGCCGAATGGGTCTCGATCAGGTCCCTTATCCCGGCGATGTCGGTCTCCAGCGCCTTGGCGAGCACGGCGCGGCCCTCGGCGATCTTCTCGACCTGGCCGGCGACCAGGCCGTCGATCGAGGCGCGGCTGTCCGCCAGTTTGCCGAGATCGGCTTCCAGCGCGCGCGCCAGAATGTTGCGGCCCTCGGCCAGCTTGCCGACATGTCCAGCGACCATTTCGTCAATTATGGTGCGGGCTTGCACGAGTTTGCCGGAGTCTTCGTTCAGCGCCTGGGAGAGGCGGTTGCGACTCTCTTGGAGTTGCTCAAGATGGGCGCCGAGCGAGGCGTCGATGGCCGCGTGGGACTCGTTGACCTTGCGCAGGTCCTCTTCCAGCGCGCGAGAGATAAGGCTGCGGCCCTCGGCCAGTTTTTGGACCTGACTGGCCACGGCCTCATCGATGCCGGCGCGACTCTCGGCGAATTTCGCGAGGTCCTCCTGCATGGCGGCGGCCATACGGTTGCTGCTGTCGGAGAGCTTCCGGCTGTGGTCTTCGATGGCTTCGTCAATGCCGGCGCGAGCATCGGCGAGGCGCTGGATGTCGGAGTCGAAGGCGCGCGACACGACATGGCGGGCCGCCTCCATGCGTCCGGCGAAATCCGTGGCGCGGGCTTCGAGCATGGAAGAGGTCGATGAGATGATGTCGGCCATGTCGGCACCGATCTGGGTCTTGCCCTGATCGATCATCGACGACAGCTGGTCCTTGCTCTCGGCGAAGGTGTTGGCGATCTCGCGCGCACGTTCGACCAGAGTTTCGTTGATCTGGCGGGCACGCGCTTCGAGCGCGGCATTGAGCTTCTGGGTGCCGGTGTCGAGTGCTTCGGCGCGGGTCTGGAACTCGCTGATCAGCGCCTGGCCGCGCTCGGCCAGCGTCCGCTCGATGCCGCTGAGGCTTGCTTCGAACTCGGAGTTCAGTGTGCGGGCGGCGCCGCCGAGCAGCGAAACCATGCCGTTGGTGCGATCGTCAAGAAGATCGGTCAGCGAACGGGTAAGGCCGTCCGTGGTGTCGGTCAGCTTGGCGATGCGGGTGTCGAGCAGGCTGGCGAAGGCCTCGCCCGAGGTCGACAGGCGGTCGGTGATCGTGTCGAGCCGGGTTTCCACCGAGTCGAAGATCGACAGCGAGCTCTCATTGATGCGATCGATCAGCGTGTCACCCGAATTGTTGATCGTCATCGACAGCTTGGTCGAGGCATTGAGGATCGAATCGCGGATGATATCGCTGGCGGCACCGATCTCGTCGCGCAGCGTCTCGTGCGCGCCGTGGATCGAAGCGCGCACGCGCTCGGCATGGCTAACGACAGCTTCGCGCTCGCTACCCAGCCCGTCGACCAGCGAGCGGATACGCGCTTCGTTCTCGGAATAGGAGCGCTCGATCTGGTTGACTTCGCTGTGGACGAGGGTTTCGAGCTCGACGGCGCGGGCCAAAGTGCGTTCGATGCCTTCACCCATGGCGGCGACCTCGCGGCGAACGGCCTGACCGATCATCATGACGCGGTCTTGGGCAAGGTTTTCCGGCTCGGCGAGGCGGAAGGCCACTTCGGTCATGGATTGCGCGGCGATGCGCATTTCCTGCGCGCGCCGGATCATGGCGGCGAAGGCCCAGAACAGGATGACTGGGATAATCGCCGCGACCGCCAGGCCGATCAGCTCGGGGCGGGCGAAGAACTGGTCGAGAGTGCGGATCTGCCAGATGCTCGGCCCGAACAGCAGGTTGGCGAGGCCGCCGGCGCCCGCGATCCAGGCGAGTGAAATGAACGCGATCACCCAGTAAACGGTGCTCGAAGCGCGCCGGTTGAGGCCATGCAGAAGCGTCCGGTAATCCTTTTGGCGATCGTCATTGGCCGGCGTGAAACCGGCGGGAGCCGGCGTAAAACCGTTCGGTTGCGAGGCGCGCGATTCGAGCGGGCGCAGTTCCGCCGGCTTCGGCTGGGGCGCCGCCTTCGCGGCCTGAGGCTCATTTGCCGGCTCGATTCTATGGCTGCGGCCTTCGCGCGCCAGTTCATCCGCGGCCGCCGAAATCTGGGCCTCGAGATCTTCCATCGACGCCGCCATGTCGAGCCCGCCTTCGTCGCCGTTCAGGTCAAGGTCAAGCGCCTTTTCCAGTTCCGCGGCCACGTCGCTCTCGAGAGATTTGGTCGTCGTCGGTTTCTTAGCCATGCCTTCGCTACCCTGTACTAGCTGCCGCGGGACTTATGATTTTGGCCTGATTCTGGCTTGTCTGGTCCCAGACAGGAGGCTGAAAATGGACGTTCGTATCGTAATGACACACACGGGTAAAGAAAACATGCATTCCCGGCGATACGTAAAACTTTAAATATAAGGTTAACGGAGGCGTGATTTGGCTGCCTCCGTGACAACATTTTTTCCCGGCAATCGTTAACCCGTTGGCGACGGGAATCCGCCTATTTTTGGGCCGCCGGCCGGGCCCCTTCTTGGAGTAGCAGTGCGTATGCGTGGCGAGATTGGTATTGCGTTTTCCATGCCCGGCGGCGACGTGTCGGGAACGGCAGGTTCGCGACCTGTGGATATGGCCCACCTGGCGCGGCAGACGATGGATGATCGCGCGCTCGAACAGGAGGTGCTGGCGCTGTTCGTGCAGCAGGCGCTTTCGGTGCGCGAAAAGATCGTCGATGCCGATGCCAAGGAACGGGTGCTCCTTGCACACGGCCTGAAAGGCTCGGCCCGCGGCATCGGCGCCTTTGCCGTCGCCGAATGCGCTGCAGCCATTGAAAAGCAGCCTGAGGATGGTCGCATCCTGAGGAAGCTGGGCGGGCTGATCGATGAAGTGCGGGACTTCATCGCCGCCATCAGCCGGTAGGTCCTCCAGGGAGCACATCCAGAAAAAACGTCATGCGGTGGCGCTTTCGCGCCGCAGTTGACTTGTCCGGCGGAGTGATTATCTCGGCTGCGACTCCTCAGGTGACAAATGGCCAAGCTGACTTACATCGCCAATGACGGTACTCAATTCGACGTGGAGGCCGAGAACGGCTCGACCGTCATGGAAAACGCGATCCGCAACGCGGTGCCCGGCATCGAGGCCGAATGCGGCGGCGCCTGCGCCTGCGCGACCTGTCATGTCTATGTCGACGAGGCCTGGACGGGTGAGGTCGGCGAGCCGGAAGCGATGGAGGAGGACATGCTGGACTTCGCCTACGACGTCCGGCCCAACTCGCGCCTGTCCTGCCAGATCAAGGTGCGCGACGCGCTCGACGGGCTGGTCGTGCGCGTTCCCGAACGGCAGGGCTGAACCAAGTCTCCATTTCCAATTTTGCCGTGGCTGCTTGGCAGCGGGCCAATGCTCATGCACTGTCGCCAGCATTCCCAAAATGGGGCGGAGCTGATGACGGACACGATCAAGACGGACGTACTCATTGTCGGGGCAGGGCCGGTCGGCCTATTCGCCGTGTTCGAACTCGGGCTCTTCGACATGAAGTGCCATCTCATCGACATCCTCGACCGTCCCGGCGGGCAATGCGCCGAACTCTATCCGGAAAAGCCGATCTACGACATTCCCGGCTGGCCGATGATCACTGCGCAGGGTCTGGTCGACAAGCTGCTCGAACAGATCCATCCCTTCAAGCCGGACTTCACTTTCAACCGGATGGTCTCAAGCCTCGAAAAGCTCGAGGACGGCAGCTTCCGCGTCACCACGGACGAGGCTGAGGTGTTCGAAGCCAAGGTGGTGGTGATCGCCGCGGGCGGCGGCTCGTTCCAGCCCAAGCGACCGCCCATCCCGGGCATCGAGAGCTACGAAGGCAAGAGCGTGTTCTACTCGGTCCGGCGCATGGAAGATTTCCGCGGCCACGATCTCGTCATCGTCGGAGGCGGCGATTCGGCGCTCGACTGGACGCTCAACCTGCAGCCGATCGCCAAAAGCGTGACACTTGTCCACCGGCGTCCGGAATTCCGGGCTGCGCCCGACAGCGTCAACAAGATGTACGCCATGCAGGAGATGAAAGAGCTGGAATTCCTGGTCGGTCAGGTGAGCGGGCTCGCAGGCGCCGACGGCCAACTCTCGTCCGCCACCATCAAGGGTGGCCCGGATGGCGACATCGAGGTGCCATGTACGCGCATGCTGCCGTTCTTCGGCCTCACCATGAAACTCGGGCCGATCGCCGAATGGGGGCTGAACCTGCATGAGAACCTCATCCCGGTCGACACCGAGAAATTCCAGACGTCGGTTCCCGGCATCTTCGCCATCGGCGACATCAACTGGTATCCGGGCAAGCTGAAGCTGATCCTCTCAGGTTTCCATGAGGTCGCCCTGATGGCGCAGGCCGCAAAACGCATCGTCAGCCCGGGCGAGCGCATCGTCTTCCAGTACACGACCTCGTCGACCAGCCTGCAAAAGAAGCTCGGCGTCCACGATTGACGTGATCATTCGGCGAGCACGGGCGCTGCGTGCTCGTCCTTGCCGCGCAGCGGCTTTTCCGGCATCAGCGCCAGCGCGGTCAATGCCAGAACAAGAGTGATGCCGGCGGTGAGGAAGATCATCACGAACGGCATTGCCGATGTCAGCTCGATATGCGTCTGCGAGCCCTCGGCGGCGAGCGGCAGGCCGTAGCCGAGCGCGACGGCGCCGAGCAGGGCGACGCCAAGCGCGCCGCCCAGTGTGCGCAG
>NZ_RZSV01000229.1:0-8692 GCF_004023205.1 Mesorhizobium sp. M1A.F.Ca.IN.020.03.2.1
GCTATGGAGGATGGCCGCTCCGGAACTACGAGCAACTTTGACCAGTCAGCAGGCGGCGAAGATTTGAGGCGAGCAAGCATTTGGCGACGAAGCTCCTAGATAAGGTTTTCGAAGAGCAGTATCGGCGAAGAAGGCAGGCCGAAATAGTTCGGAGAGGTACGGTCACCCGTACCTGACCGTACCTATTTTTCGGTCTCGCGATCGAGGAGTTGCTGGGCGATGCTGGAGAGCTTGTATTCAACACCACGACCGCTGCGTCGATTTGTGATCGTGCATCCTCGGTATAGCCGCCTGTTCCGAAGCGTCAGAGGCGCTATCCCGAGCAGATCAGCAGCAGCGGCTTGGTTGACATAGCCGTCTGCGCTGACGGCAAAGCCACGGTTGCGACAAGCGGTTTCGATCTGGTCTGTCTTGCTCTCCAATGGTGTGCGCTCGCTCATGAGATCAGCGCGACGGCGCAATGCATCGGCGATCAGTCGATCGAGTTCCGCGATGCTGTTTGGTTCGGCGTTGCTCATTCCGCCGCCTCCGCTGTTGCACTTGTTGCGGATGTTGCGCTCTCTAAGGGAGCTAGAGGTAGATAACGCTGCCAAGCATCGACGAAGTCTGTTCGTTGATATCCTCTAGGTGTAGCAGTGCCGATCCGCACCACTTTAGGTTTGATACCGTAAGGGCGAAGCTTGTTAGCCAAACCCCTGTCATCCAAGGGTTTTCCCTTCATATCGGCCCATTGAGACTCATCGAGATCGCAGAGCCGGCGAAGGATGCTTTCCGTAGCAAGAACTTCGTCTTGGCCGAAGATGGTCTTCACGTCGCCCAAGAGTTTGACGCCAAGGCTAGGTGTACCCTCCTTAGAGAGCGCAACAAGCGCAACAGCCGCAACACGCGCCCTTTCCGGCCAGTGGCCGCCGGCAGCATCGGCTATCGCCAAAAGCGGTTCCCAGACATCGGCATCACGGTCCTTGATGCCCGGTGGCATTTCCGGCCAGTCCTGGCCGATGTCGGCCGAGATGAAGGAAGCCCAGCCGGCGAGCCTGTCCTTGACCTCGTCGCCATCCGGCTTGTGCACGCGGCGTCTATAGGCCTCGACCGTTTCTTCTGGCGAACGGCGCCGCATGCGGATGATGACGGAGCGGGTAAGGATAGTGTCAGGCAAATCGCCCAGGCCGGCGAGTGCCACCGCGCAGTAGGCTGGAATCTCTTCCGTCTCGACGAGCTTTCCTCGAACAACGCACCGGCCGGCGACGGCGCCGCGACGATGACCGGCATTGAGCAGCCCGCGAATCTCCTCGTTATCCTTGGCCTTCGGCCCGAAGATGGTGTCGATCTCGTCGAAGAGGATGGTCGGGGCGCCAGCCTCATCCGCGACCTTGCGGAAGAGATATGCCGGCGTGACGTTCACCGCCTCGACAGGACGCGGCACCAGAAGCTCCGAAATCTCTAGCGCCCGGGTTTTTCCAGATCCTGGCTCTGGAGACAGGAACGCGATGCGCGGTGTCGATTCCCACGCATCCATCATGTGTGTGTGCGCTATCCAGAGAACATGCGCGACGTGCGCTTCTTCGGATGGGTAGGCGACGAAGCGGCCGACGAAGTGGTAAACCTCGTCGAGGAGGTCGGCGGCGAAGGTATCTTCCTCCATCAATACGACCTCCTCGCGATACGGCGATATTCTTTCGCGCCCTGGGCAATGTGGGTTGGGATTGCCGGCGGCCAGTGCCGCCAAGGTCTGTCGTTGAACTCGGCGACGATGCCCGCGACGTAGCTGTACGACCGCGCCGTCGGATCGTGCTCATAGCCGGCGTCATCGAAGCGAAGCACCGCGCATTGCAAGTGGTTGCGGGCAGCGATGAGATGACGGACGGCTGCATCGGTGTACAGTTCGTCAATGCTGGGGAGGTTGGGGCGGACGGTCACTGATCACCGCCTTCCTGCCGCAGACGGCGATGCTCCGCGACATGATGCAGACGGCAGAGCCAGGTCCCGCGAAGGGGCTGGTCATAAAAGCGGGGATCGTGGTGAAAGTCAGTTCGCGTTGAGCCGCAGATGGCGCAACTCTGCCGAACAAGAATGCCCTTCTTGATAGCGCTGGTCGTGGCGAGATGAGCCCAGCGGGCCAAGGGATTCGCGTTCTGCCATCGCTGCTGCGGAGTCAAACCGTCTTGAGCTTTTCGCCCTCTTTGTTTAAGCTCGGCTTGTTCAACTACTTCAATTTCGAAAGCCGGTTCCGTTCGCAGCGGGCCGGCTTCTTTGTTAGCCATCTCCATTCAGCCAGCCCTCGCAAGTTGCAAGTTGTGGAGGCGGACGGCTTCGCAGGCTTCCTTAGGCGTGAGGCCAAGGCGCTTGAGAGCGGGCACGGATGGGCCGCGAACGTGGCGCGGTGTCTCTTCCAGGAATCTGACGCCGAGTTCTACGTTGGGGTCGAGGCAGGCGTGATCTTCAGTTTCGGGACGGCCGGTCATTATGCGGCCTCCCCGCGAATGAGGTCATGCAACTGTTGAGCGTCGCAAACCCAGCGGTCGCCAACCTTGCGGGCCGGCAGCGTGCCATTTTCGAGCATCCAATAGACAGACCGCACCGAGACTCCAATCTCGGCGGCGATTGCCTTCGCGCCCCAGATAGGACGCGGCTTTTCTTCACTCTTTGTCATCGAAAAATTTCTCCGTGTTCGAGATTTCTAACAATTAGCGAACGTAACGGACGGTAACCACTTGCGCTAGCCGTAACGCTATGCCATACCGTTCTTGGAGAAATTAGCGAACGCGGAGCCTCAACGACATGTTGCCCATAACGCTGGAATGGCAGGTTTGCCCCGATGGGGTCCGGGCGGACTTCGATGTTGAAGGCGATAAGCTCTTTTATCTGCCCAGGTCCGAACGCCGGACCTCGCGGGCCTACAACGTGTCCGATCTTTCCAGCCCGCTCGTCCTAAATTTCCTGAACAGCAGCAGCACGGTCGAGAAGCGCGCAAACTTCTTCGCGGCCTACGGGCTGCTCGAAAAATCAGTCTGCACTGATGATATGGTTTCGGATGCGCTGGGCGTGCTGGACAAAGCGGTCAAAGTCGGGCCCCTGGCCGACCATCCAGAGCGCATAGCAATCCTGAACGACTTGTTGTCGGAATCGACCGCGATGCATTTGGGCTTTGATTATCTCGGCCTGAACCAAACTAGACGCATGGTTATCCGGCCCCGCTCATTGTTCGACTTGATGTGCGCAGAAATCGCGATGGCCGCCGAAGTCGATGCCGCACTGACAAGCTGCGAAAATTGCTCCCGGCTGTTTTATACCGGCCATCTTACCGGCCGACGCAATACTGCTCGATATTGCTCTGATCGTTGCCGAGCAGCAGCAAACCGCAAACTCGCGGGAGGTCGCTGAGATGTCGATTCGCAAGCGCAAATGGACCACGGCCAAGGGCGAGGCCAAGACTGCCTGGGTTGTCGATTATAAAGATCAGAACGGCGTTCGCGCGTTGCGCACCTTCAACAAGCAGAGCGAGGCCAAGGAATTTGAGACGACGATGCGCGGCGAGGTACGCGACAAGAAGCACGTCGTTCGCAGTAAGTCACTCACCGTGGCCGAAGCGGGCAAGGAATGGCTGAAGGCCGTCGCCCATGGACGCGGTGAGCGAGGCCCAGCCGAGGCGTCTACCCTTCGTCAATACAAGCAGCACGTTGACGATTACATCGAACCGATGCTCGGGGCTGAGAAGCTGTCTGACTTGTCCAAGGCTGATGTCACCAAGTTTCGCGCCGATCTCTTGGCGAAGCTGTCGCGCGCCATGGCGAAGAAGGTTCTTCAGAGCCTAAAAGGCATTCTCTCGGAGATGCAGCACCAGGATCAGGTCGCGGTCAACGTCGCCGCGACTGTCCAGATCGGCACAGGAGGTCGCCATAAGGAGGATGTCGTGGTCCCCTCGATCTCGGACATCAAGGCCATTCTCGCCAAGCTGGACGAATTGGCCGCACAGGCAAACAAGCGATGGGCCGCTGCCTGGGTAAAGCGTCGTGCGTTCCTCGCGACTGCCGTTCACACCGGAATGCGGGCCTCCGAACTGCGCGGGCTGCCGTGGGCATCTGTGGATCTAAAGGGCGCAACGATCGAGGTCCGCCAGCGCGCCGATGAGAAAGGCAAGATCGGGCCGCCGAAGTCGAAGGCTGGCCGGCGTACGATCAACATTCCTGCCGCACTGGTCGCCATCCTGCGGGAATGGAAGCTGCGCGCCGGAGGCCACGATCTTGTGTTCGCCACCGAGGAAGGGAACGCCGAGTCGCTCGCAAACATCTTCAACCGGGCATGGAAGCCTATCCAGATCGAAGCCCACATCTGCGAGCCCAAACGAGACGGGGCCGGCGACATCGTGAAGGACGAGGAAGGCGCACCAGTCATGGAGCCGCGCTATAACTTCCACGCCCTCCGGCACTTCCATGCCTCAATGCTGATCGCCGACAACGCCAACCCGAAAGAGGTGCAGGCTGAGCTCGGGCACAGCAGCATCCAGGTCACCTACGATCTGTATGGCCATCTGTTCAGCGACGAGGATGCTGGCCGGCGTCGCCAAGAGCGCAGCGAGAGGCTTGCGGGATTGCTCGGATAATGCTCTATGCGACATGAACAAGGGCCATATGCAACATGGCCTTTGTTTTTTCTTGGTTTTTCCGCGCTGTTTGCGGACTGAAAATCCGCGTGTCGGTGGTTCGAATCCGCCTCTGGGCACCATCCCCTCCTCTCCCGACACTCCCTTTCGCCGAATCTTCTACGCTTCTGTTTGCACAAACAACTGAAATCGTTCATCTTTTTGGGAAGGATGGCGCGATTGAGCGCGTTTCATGGAATTTCGGCGTATTTGGTCTAACGAGGCGGAGGGCTGGTATTTCCGTTGGTACTGGACATCCTGATGGTATCGAAACAGCCAAAGGGAGGTGTCCCACAAATGGCCCTTTCCGACGTGAAATGCCGAAATGCCCGTCCTGCTTCCAAGCTATTGAAATTGTCTGATGGTGGCGGGCTCCAGCTCTGGGTGCAGCCCACCGGATCCCGCCTATGGCGCCTCGCCTATCGATTTGACGGCAAGCAGAAGCTTCTGGCGTTGGGCAGCTATCCCCTTATTTCGCTCGCCGAAGCACGCAAGGCGCGCGATGACGCCAAACGTCTCCTCCTCACTGGCATCGATCCCGCGCAGGAACGCAAGTTGCGAAAGGTCGGTTCGGCAAAGGACAGCTTTCGATCAATCGCCGAGGAATATGTGGACAAGCTGAAGAAAGAGGGACGTGCCGACCGGACTATCACCAAGGTCAAATGGCTACTCGACTTCGCCTATCTCACCTGTGGGCACAAGTGCATTCGGGACATTGATGCGGCCACTATCCTTGCTGCCCTTCGTAGCGTGGAGGTGCGCGGTCGATACGAGTCGGCCAGGCGGCTGCGCTCGACCATTGGCAGCGTCTTTCGATACGCCATCGCCACTGCACGCGCCGACACTGACCCCACGTCCGCGCTGAGGGGCGCTCTCATCAGGCCAACGGTCACGCCGCGTGCCGCCATTACCGATCCGAAGGCATTCGGCGGCTTGCTGCGTGCGATCGAGACATTCGACGGACAGCCCGCAACCCGAGCGGCTCTGAGGTTGATGGCGCTGCTGTTTCCCCGCCCCGGTGAGCTTCGCGCTGCCGAATGGGGGGAGTTCGACTTCGAAAGTTCGGTATGGACTATCCCGGAAGCGCGAATGAAAATGCGACGACCGCACCGCGTTCCTCTTTCAACGCAGGCTTTGGATATCCTGGCCGAGCTTAAAAAAATCTCCGGCGCTGGGACGCTGCTGTTTCCAAGCGTGCGATCGCCTTCTCGTCCGATTTCCGACAATACACTCAACGCCGCCCTGCGTCGCATGGGTTACAGCAAGAATGAAGCAACGGCCCATGGCTTCCGAGCAACGGCATCAACTCTGTTGAACGAATGCGGCAAGTGGCATCCAGACGCCGTAGAGCGACAGCTGGCTCATATTGAAAATAACGACGTTCGGCGCGCCTATGCCCGGGCGGAGCACTGGGAAGAGCGCGTCAAGATGATGCAGTGGTGGGCAGATTATCTGGAAAAAATTGAGAACGCCGGAACGCGCGGGTAAACTCAATCAGATGCGGGCAGCCAGCTGTCCGGCACGTATCGCGAACGTCCGGTTTACGCTGCATAGCGGCCGTTGAGGCCTGCGTTGCCGCTCTCCCGAAGCGGACATCCCTGGGGAACCTGGCGGCCTGAAGGCGGAATGGGTGATCCGACGAAGGCCGAGAGCGCTGCGATCTAGCGAGGGCTGGAACAAGGCATGGTTCAAGGCCAGTGCCGGAGCGCCGCGCTAGCTGATTCCACACTTGTTGAAGCCGACATGATGGGAGACCTATCTAAGGCCCATGTCCACACGCCAGAAAATGGATGCAGCTGCGAATTTGATCGAAGGGTGGACGCTCCCGTCTGCGGCCACGCTTGGGTCATCGGTCCGAGCCAGAGGGATCGTTCGCGAAGTGCGAGCCACCTGCCTTTGGCGGCGAAAAAGCTGCTCGGTATCGAGGTCGGGGTGCTCACCTTGCGCATGCCGGAAGGCGCCTATGGCGATTTCCGGACTGCGTCGGCGATTGTGTCCAAAACGCTGGAAGGCATCGAAGGCCTGCCCGTAATTCCCCGTGAAGTCGAAGACATCCTGACGATCTCTTCGGCAGAGCGGCACCGGTGGCTCAAGGACGGCCGCTTGCAAAGCACAGGCACACGTACGGTGAAACTTCGTGGTCGCGCAAGGAAGGTAACTTTTCACGTGTTTGACCCACGTCACATCGAGGACGTGCTCGATCGCGACTTGGTTACGGTCTGGCGCGAGGACGACGCGATAGCTGCTGCAGAGAATAGGCGGCGGGCCGCCGGAAAGGCCGCCCTGAAGCGTGCGCAAAAGAGCGGCCGCAGGGCCGCGTCTGCGCCTGACAGCACTCGGGACGAGGTGTCACGTCAGAAACTGAAGGGCTGGGACGAATTCGAGAGTGACGGACTTCTGCGCTGATTCAGCGAAAAAAGATTCTTTCGCTGCTCCTGCCCACTACGACCGCACTGGCCCGAATCCTGATCCGGGTCGCGCGCCTGACCTCCGGGAGTCAATGGGCGTAAACAGTCCGCGAGTCTGGTTCCGGCCCAGGTAGGCGACAGTAACGGGCCGCCATATCGGCCGTTCACCACGGGCGACACCATTTCCCGAAAGCAGCGAGCCGTTGGCGCGCGTCATCGGTATCCCTTTTAAGTCCCAGGGGATACTGTTGCCGCCCATCAGCCGTCTTATCGGTATGGCGAAGCCGCTGATCTGTGTTAAGCCGCCGCCCGAACAGCCGAAGGAGTACACCCGTGAGCGAGCCGACCGTGGCCGAGGCGACCGACAGCATCTATGCATCGCTCCGGGCGAACAATGCCGACATCGATGCAAATATCGCGGCGCTCAAAGCGGCGCTGACGCGAGAGGGGATAGAACAGGCGGTGCTCGATCCGACCAGGCTGGCGCAGAACAACCGTTCGAGCCGCAAGGTGATGCAGGCTTATTTTCGGCAGCGCGGCGTGACGTGAGGTGGGCCAATTCATGGAACACGAGCCCTGCAAGATACGTTTCATCTTGGCTGAGCATGGTGCTTAGCAGCGGGTCACTTGACCAGCCAAGCGTGCAAAATGCAGTGATGCCCGTCAGATAGACGTCCAGGCCCTGCCTCTGAAGTGCGACAGCGGTTTCAATCGCAGACCTTTTGGAGAAGTATCCTCGGTACGGAACGCATCCGAACACCGGAAAGCACCATGTTCGTGGCGTCAGCGAGAATTCCGACGCTGCGAAGACGGCCCATGTCACGGCGTCCCGACCAACGTTGACATGGCTGCGGTAGCTATTGTTGTCTGGAAGCGCTAGTTCATCTATCGCAAACTGTCGGATGGCGCTCGCCGATTCCATTCGAGCGCGTAATGTCCCAGGGATCGAAGGATCGTCGATCAGCTCTTCGACATCCTGGCGCGCCGCCATGATCTCCACGTGACCCTTCAAGGATTGTGCGTAGTAAGAAATGCTGGTGCAACCTGCCAGGCTGGACATCACGATCATCGCAGCAACCGAACGAAAAAATGCACGCATCACGGTTGCCCACGGCATTTGCTCACACGTCCGGATAGGGCAAACGTCGCAACTACGCCCGGTCCCAAACAGTGGCTCCAATTTGGTTGATGTCCTGGATGGGGGTTTAGGTTAGACGTTCGTCTTCGGCAAGATTGTCACAATGTGGTCATTCGCTGCCAAATTGCCGAATGTCCGCTATAAGCCGGACACGGCGACGTGGAACTATCCGCCTAGGAGGTCTTTTTCTCCTGAAGCTTCCGGTCGCATCCGGCCCAACGCTGTTGGTCCGCAATGCGCCCACGTCGGCCATAGACGCAAATTGTCTCCTCCCAGGAAGTAGTCGTTGCCGATGACCATGCTCCAGGTCGTAGTCGCGCTAATAGCTGCCATTGGGAATCGTTCCGCGAAGATAGTTCGGGGAAGCTGAACGACGACCGTGCAAGCGGCCTGCCGAGGCCGTCGAAATTGTCTTCGAAATCGTTCCTATTGTCGAAAAGTCCGCTCTCGCCCTCTAGGCGGCCTGCTCGCAGAGGAAAACTTCACAACGAATGCACAGTGTGTCAC
>NZ_RZSV01000022.1:0-41494 GCF_004023205.1 Mesorhizobium sp. M1A.F.Ca.IN.020.03.2.1
GGCCTGGCGATGGAGCTCGACCGTGCGGAGCGCATCGGCCGGCTCGGTCACATGCATATGGTCGAGCGCTTCCAGCGCGCCGCCCGGAACCGGCACTTCGGTGCCGATGATGTAGACGGGTTTTTCATCACCCGAGCGGGCGACCGCCGCCTCGGCAACCGCCGCAAGCTCGGCCGCGCGCGCGGCAATCGTCTCGTCGGCGAGTGCCACGGAATCGTCGGCACAAGCCATGCTGGTGTCGAGATGCAGCTTGGTGAAGCCGGCGGAGGCATAGGCGTCGATCATCGCCGCCGCCTTGTTCATCGCTTCCGCCGCGGGCAGATGCTTCCACGGATTCGGGCCGAGGTGATCGCCGCCGAGGATCAGCCGGTCGAACGGAAAGCCGGTCCTGCCTGCTTGCGTCTCGACGAAGGCTCGAAAGGCGGCCGGGGTCATGCCGGTATAGCCGCCCTCGTGATTGATCTGGTTGCAGGTCGCCTCGATCAGCACATCGGCGCCATTCCTCGCGCCGTGGCGGAGCGTCGCTTCGATCACCAGCGGGTGCGCCGAACAGATCGAGGCGATGCCGCCCTTCGCGCCTGCCGCGCGGCGAGCGGCGATGCCAGCAAATCTTGCCGTGGCGCCGGTCATGCGCGTGCGGTCGCTTTTGCGATGAAGGCCTCGACGTCGGCGAGCCGGTGAATGCCTTCCATCGGCCCCTTGCGGGTAACGGCGAGCGCGCCGCAGGCATTGGCGATGCGCAGTGCATCGGCGGGCGAGGCACCGCGCAGCCAGAAGGAAACGAAGGCGGCGCCGAAGCAATCGCCGGCGCCGGTCGGATCGACTTCCTCGACCACAAAGCCGGGCATGGCGAGCGTGCCCTTGCGGTCGTGATAAGTGGCGCCATCGGCGCCTTTCTTCAGCACGATGCAGGAGATGCCTCGCCCCAGCAATTCGCGGACCGCGGCCTGTTCGTCGCTGGCGGACGAGAAAAGGAACAGTTCGTTGCCGCTCGGCAGGAAGACATCTGTCTGCGCGAGCACATGATCGAGCGCCTGACGCGTGCCGGACGCCTGCATGATCTCGCGACGGATGTTCGGATCGAAGGACACCGTGCCGCTCTTGGCCTTCACGGCCGCGATCGCGGCGAGTGCGACGTCGGTGGCGCGATCGGAAAAAAGCGAAGAGCCCATGACATGGACATGATCGGCTCCGGCCAAGAGCCGCTTGGCGGCATCGTCCATTTCCAAAAGGCCGGCGGCGCTGTTCCGGATATTGAAAACAAAATGCCTGGATGCATCGGTCCGGTAGGCGACGAAGGCGGTGCCGGTTGCATGGCCTTCACGGACGGCGATTGCCGAAACGTCGGCGCCGAGCGCGCTGAGCCGGTCGATGTTCAACTGGCCGAAATCGTCCCCGCCGACGGCGCCGATGAGACCCGCAGGCTGGCCGAGCGCCGCCGCCTGGCCGATGAAGATCGCCGGGGCGCCGGACGGAAAGGGGCCGGCCAGCGGACCGGGCTCGAGGAAGCTCTGGCCGATTGATTCCGCCATGATCTCGACGAGGATCTCGCCGGCTGAGACCAGCTTCTTCATCACGTCCTCCCGGCATTCGCCATGCATGGCTTTAGGGCTTGGAATACGGCCCCCTCTTTTTCACGTCAATTAATAAATTTACGCATGGAATAATTTCTCCGGACGCGTTGAAACTTGCGGAGCTTCCTGTAAAAACTTGCAGGCGCACGGCGATGCACCGTATGAGCGCCGGAGCAGCGCCATGGGAGCGAGGTTCCATGCCGCGAGGGTTTGGATGCCGATGACTCACAAGACGATGGAGGAGTTCGCCCGTTCCTGCGGCGTCTCCAGGCCGACCTTGTCGAAATTCTTCGACGATCCGACCAGCGTCAAGCCGGCGACGCGAAAACGCATCGAGGATGCGCTGCGCTCGTCCGACTATCAGCCCAATCTGTTCGCGCGAAACCTCAACCGCAAGCGCACCCGCAGCATCGGCATCGTCGTGCCGACGGTGACCGACCCGTTCTATTCCGAGATGGTCAGCCGCATCGAACTCAGGCTACGCGACGAAGGCTATTGGCCGATCGTCATTTCCTCGCATGGATCGAGCGAACTGGAAGCCGAGGCGACGCGGACGATCTTGTCGTTGAAGGTCTCCGGCGCGCTGATAGCACCGCTCGGCCGGCGCTCGGACCAGCGAGCGATCGAGAAGCTGACGCAGGCGATCCCGATTGTCTATTTCGACACCTATCTCGAAGGCGGCACGCCTTTCGTCGGCAACAACAATGTGCAGAGCATGTCGACCATCGTCGACTATCTCTGCCGCTCGGGCGATGCCCCGGTCTATTTCGATATTCCGCACGTCAATCATAATTCGCGCGAGCGGGTGGAGAGTTATGTCAATGCCATGAAGCGGCTCGGGCAGGAGCCGCTCGTCTTCGGCAATACCGACGACTACACATGGGAGTTCGAACGGATCGGCTACGAACAGACGGAAAAGCTGCTCGGCAATGGCGGCCTGCCGGGCAAGACCATATTGTGCGCCAACGATCGTCTCGCCTTCGGCGTGATGGCGGCCGCCTTCTCGAAAGGGCTGAAGGTGGGCCGCAAGGCGGATTGCGACCTGCGGGTGGCTGCGCATGACGACCATCCGCTCAGCCGCTACACTTGCCCGGCGCTCACCACCATGGCGCAGGATTTCGCGGCGATGGCCGGAAGCAGCGTCGAGACGCTGCTTACCCTGCTCGACGAGGACGGCGCGCCCGTCGCGGCGAAGGTCAATCTCGACGCGACGCTGGTGATGCGCCAGTCGGCCTAGGGATACCGAACTCCCGCTGGGCGATCACGGCGCCTCAGGCAAGCAGGCTCGCCGCCTCGTCTTCGCCGAGCAGCGGCGGCTGGTCGACCGAGCCGACGACGGCGACGGAGTTCCGGCTTTCGCCGGAGGCGAGGATCGCTTCCATGACCTCGAGCACGTGCAGCGCCAGTTCGCCGGACGCGCGGGGTCTGCGCCCTTCCAACAGCGACCGCGCCAAGTCGGCGACGCCGAGCATGCGATAGTTGGCGCGGTCCGGTGCGGCATAGGGCCAGTTGCGCGCGCCGTAGAGCTCGCCTTCGCTCTCGAAATCCTTCCAGTCGGCGCCGTGCGCCGATAGCGAGACCGTGCCGCCAAACGTGTCGGGATCGGGTAGCCTGAGCGAGCCTTCCGTCCCGTGCAGCTCGATCGGATGGTTGGAATGCTTGAAGACGTCCCAGGAGGCGCCGAAGGTGACGGTGGCGCCGCAGTGGAATTCGAGCAGCGACAGGATGTTGGTCGGCGTGCCGACCCTGAAGCTGGTGTTTTTGTAAGGGCCTTCGGCGGTGATCAGGCGCTCGTCCTGACCGCGCGTCGTCATCGCCATGACGCGGGCGACCGGGCCGAGCAGGTTGACCAGCATCGTCAGGTAGTATGGCCCCATGTCGAACACTGGACCGCCGCCCGGCTGATAGTAGAATTGCGGATTGGGATGCCAATGCTCCATGCCGCGCCCCATCATGAAGGCGGTGCCGGTCACGGCGCGGCCGATCGCGCCCTCGTCCATTAGGCGGCGGGCACGCCGCCCGGCTGCGCCGAGGAAGGTGTCTGGAGCCGAGCCCAGCAGCAGATCGCGCTTCGACGCCTCCGCGACCAGCCGGCGGCCCTCGCCGGCCGAGGTCGCCAGAGGCTTTTCCGTGAAGACGTGCTTGCCCGCGGAAAGCGCCGAATGGGTGATGTCGAAATGCGCCGACGGAACGGTGAGGTTGAGGACGAGATCGACCTCGGGATCGGCCAGCAGCGCATCGACCGGCAGCGCGCGGATACCGTATTCCCTGGCCCGTAGCGCGGCCAAGTCGGCGGAAATATCGGCGCAGGCGCGCAGTTCCACGCCGGCGAAAAGTGCTGCGTTGCGCAAATAGGTCATCGATATGTTGCCGCAACCGATAACGCCGATACCGAGCTTCGCTCCTGACTTTGCTTGCATTTTCCTTCCGACCTCCCAATGCGGCATCGCCCAGCAAACCCGCTGCAACGGCGGCGGACCATGTTCCCTACTCGCTATAGCGCATTTTAAATCTTGACGCGCGTAAAATTTCTATAGAGCATGTGAAAATGCTGGCTCGACATCGGAGGCCGCCAGCTCAAAACGATTGAGGAATTTTGCACTCATGAGCCTAGGAACCAAGGTGCGCCTTGCGCGCCTCTTCTCGCATCCATCCGGGAAGCTTTTTGGCGGCGCGGTCGACCACTTTGTCGGCTACGGCGACGTGCGCAAAGGCGGGCTTGCCGATCTGCCCGGTGCGCTCGCGCGCGTCATGATGGGCAAACCCGACTACGTCAGCATCCAGCCCGGCACCGCGCGCCATCTGTGGCCGCAATATGCGGGCAAAGCGTCTCTGGTGATCCAGGCGGGCTGCTTCACCCCAGACGATCGCATCAGCGAACTGATTGCAACGCCGGAGGATGCGGTGCGCGCCGGGGCCGATGCGTTGGCCGTGGCCATTCCGGTGCGCGGCGCGACCGAGGGTAAGTACATACGCTGGCTGACCGACTCGGTGAATGCGGCGGCACGCTACGGCATGCCCGTGGTGGCGCATATTTACCCGCGCGATTTCGCCGACGGAGCAAAAATCGTCTTCACCCCCGACGAGATCGCCTATGCGGCGCGCATCGGCTACGAGTCCGGCGTCGACGTGATCAAGATAGGCTACACGGGCGATTTCGAGTCGTTCCGAGAGACCGTCCGGACCTGCCCGGTGCCGGTTGTGATCGCGGGTGGTCCGAAGACCGAGACGCTGCTCGGCGCCCTTCAGCAGACGGCGGACGCCATACGTGCCGGCGCGCGCGGTGCCGTGGTCGGTCGCAATCTCTGGGGGCACGGCGATCCGGAGAAGGCGGCACTTGCCTTTCGGAGCGTCATCCATGACGGCCTTTCGGCAGAAGACGCCCTGGCGAAGGCGGGTGCCTGAACGATGCCCACCGTCCCTTCAATCCTCGGCTTCGGCGCTATTGCGATCGACGACATCGTCTATGTCGATCAGCCGTTGTCGGCGGGCAAGGGGAAGGTTCTGCAAACTGCCCGAACTTTCGGCGGAAATGTCGCGACGGCCCTTGCCGCCGTCGCGCGGCTCGGCGGAACCGCCGGGTTCGTCGGATGGCTAGCCAGTGCCGCGGACGACGCCGTGCTGTGCGATCTCGTTGCGAGCGGCGTTGAAACCGCATTCGCGCCGCGCCACCCGCAGGCACGCCCGGTGCGCTCGCGGATCACCGTCGGCTCGGATGGCGAGCGGTTCATCGCGTATGACGACGAAGCGATGCTGGGCACCGCGTCGGACTTTCCGGACGAGGTCCTCAGCCGCGCGGCCGTCCTGATCGTCGATAGTTACGCGATCCGGTCGATGGATGTCGTGGCTCGGGCTCGCGATCTCGGCCTTGCAATCCTCGGCGATATCGAATGGAGCAGCGGCCCAGCCACCGAGAGGCTGATCGGGCTCTGCGACCATGTCATTCTTCCCCTCGGCTTCGCGCGGACTGCCACGGGCGGCCGATCGCCCGCCGAGATGCTCGACGCATTGTGGATGCCGTCGCGGTCCACCGTGGTTCTGACTGACGGCGGCAGGGGCGTCTATTATCGCGGACGCGACGAGGCAGGGCTCTGGCACCTGCCTCCGCACCGGGTTGCCGTCGTCGACTCGACCGGCGCCGGTGACTGCTTTCACGGTGCCTATGCCCATGCATTGACGCGCGGAGCCGAGACCGCAGGCCGGGTCGCATTCGCAGCCGCGGCCGCGGCCCTGTCGATAACGGGGCGTGGCGGGCGCGAGGCGCTGCCGACCGAGGGCCAGGTCACGGAACTCCTGGCATCGACGAACGCCCCGTCGGCAGTCGAACTGAAATCTGCGCAGCTCGATACCGGAACATAGTTGAAACTATCCGAGGAAGATTTCGCAGGGCGACCATAGGCCGACAATAATCATAAAAACGAGCGGCTTAGACTTGTGGAGGGAGGAAGATGGCAGAAGTCATTCTTGAGAATATCTGCAAGACCTACGGGAACAACTTTCATGCAATCGACCAATTGAACTTGTCGGTCGAGGATGGCGAGTTCTTGATTCTCGTCGGGCCGTCCGGCTGCGGCAAATCCACCGCCTTGCGAATGATCGCGGGATTGGAGGACGTGACAAGCGGCAGCCTTCGGATCGGCGGAGTCGACGTGGTCGACATGCCGCCCAAGGACCGGGATATCGCGATGGTCTTCCAGAGCTACGCGCTCTACCCACATATGACGGTGTTCGAAAACATCGCCTTTTCGATGCGGCTGGCAGGCAAGCCGAAGGCCGAACGCAAGAAGCGGGTGGGCGAGATTGCCAAAACCCTTCAGTTGACATCTCTGCTCGACAGCAAACCCGCGAACCTTTCAGGCGGACAGCGTCAACGGGTTGCCATGGGCCGCGCCATGGTGCGCGAGCCGGCCGCCTTCCTCATGGACGAACCCCTTTCCAATCTGGACGCGAAGCTGCGTGTTCAAATGCGCGCCGAAATTACCAGCCTGCAAAAGCAACTCGGCGTCACGACCATATACGTGACCCACGACCAAACCGAGGCGATGACGATGGGGGACAGGGTCGCGGTGTTGAAAGGCGGCGTGCTGCAGCAGGTCGACACTCCCAAGAGACTCTATGAATCGCCGGTAAACGCCTTCGTTGCCGGCTTCATCGGTTCTCCTTCGATGAACCTGTTCGAGGCGACGCTGACGGGCGACGAACTGATGTCCGGCACCTTCGCCATCCGGCTGCAGGACGCAGCCTTCGTGCGCAGGCCGTCCTTGAGGACGTATGCAGGGCGCAAGGTCGTGTTCGGGATCCGACCGGAGGATCTCTATGACAGCAGTCTCGAATCCGGCCGCAGATATCAGACGATCCCGGCAAAGGTGACCTCGATCGAAGAACTCGGGTCCGAACACATCGTTCATCTCAGCATCGATGCGGTGCGGGTGGACTCCGGCGATCCGGACGCGGTGCAGGATTTCGGCATGACCTCGAACGCGGTGGCGAAATTCGAACCGGTCAGCACAGTCCTGCCCGGCTCGGAGATCCGCTTGGCCGTAGACGACGCCAAGCTCCATTTCTTCGATCCCGAAACGCATCTGGCGATCTGAAGATTTGTCGCAGAGCCCGCAGGCAGGAGCGATGCGCCTGCGAAAGTACTCGTAAGAAGACTTCTGAATGAAGCAGACGATCGTCCGCATTGTGCGGTCGATCTTAAGAAGGAGGAGAAAATGACGTTTCGGATACGACCCGCGATGCTGAAAATGGCCGCGGCCGCATGGCTGCTCGGCGCAACCGGCGCCATGGCGGACACGACGCTGGAATTCACGCAGTGGTGGGAGCCAGAGCTGCCCGCAGGCTCCTTGCGCAAAATCATGGACGAGTTCGAGGCTGCAAACTCCGGGATCAAGGTGACGCTGGTCAGCGGCCCCTATGCGACCACGCGAGACCAGATCTCGGTCGGTGCTGCGACCGGAACGCTTAGCGACGTTGTCGGTCTCGATGGCGCTTGGGTGAACAATCTGAACGCACAAAATGCGTTGGCCGACATGAATCCGATGATGGATGCGAGCGGCTTCGACAAGAGCCAGGTCGCCGATATCATCAAGGTGGACGGCAAGGCGGTGATGTTTCCCGTGGCTTCGTTCGTCTATCCGGTCTTCGTCAACATGGACCTCGCCGCCAAGGCAGGTGTGAGCAAGCTGCCGTCGACCCGCGCGGAGTTTCTCGAAGCCGCCAAGAAGATGACCCATGCCGACAAGAACCAGTATGGCTGGGTGCTGCCCCTGTCGCTGCAAACACCGTCCGGCGTTCAGAACGACATGATGTCGTGGGTTTGGGCTTCGGGCCAGTCGATGATGGCGAATGGCAAGCCCGACCTCGAGGGCAAACCGGTGGTGGATATGCTCAGCTTCGTGAAATCGCTCAACGACGCCGGCACCATCTCGCCCGGCATCGCCACCAAGACGGAACAGGAGAAGGTCGAGGAATTCGTCAACGACCGGGTCGGGATGATGATCGACTCGCTCGCGCATGTGAACCTCATCCGCAAACGCAATCCCAAGCTGAACTTCGACCTCATCCCGGTCCCGGTCGTGGAGAACTACAACGGCAAGCGCGGCCTTCCCTATGCCTCCTGGGGCATCGGTATCTCTGCCGGCTCGAAGCACCAGGAGGAGGCCTGGAAGCTCGTCCAATATCTGATGAGTGAAAAGGTGAACGCCAAGCTCGTGTCGCTTGCAAACGCCTTCCCGGGCAACGTCAACGCCAAGCCCGATTTCGTGACGTCCGACAAGGCATTCGCAAAGGCTTTCGAAATCTTCAAGACCGGTTATCTCGCCAACGAGTTCACGGGTCTGCCGGTGGCGGAAGACCTGATGACCCAGTTCGACGTGGAAGCCCAGAAGATGCTTGCCGGCGAGCAGTCTCCGGAACAAGCCGCAGCCAACGCTCAAAAGGGCTGGATGGCGAAATTCTGATCGGCCTGTTCCCCGTTCACTTTCTCGACCGGGTGGCCTGACTTCGGGCAGGCCACCCGGCCACAACGGATCGGTGGACCCGTGTTCCGAAGCTCACCTTCTCTTGAAGGCGTATTTCAAGGTTGGCACATGACCCCGCAGAAGCGCTCCCATCACAGACTGAAACGAGCGGTCGCACCCTATCTCTATCTGTCGCCCTCGCTCCTCATAATCGGTCTTCTGATGCTGCTGCCGATGGTGACGGTGATTGCCTATTCGTTCCAGAACAGCGCGGTGCTGCGCCGTGACCCATCCTTTGCCGGACTGAAACACTACCAGGCGATCTTTGCCGATCCGGTGTTTTGGGCTTCGCTGTGGCACACGCTCTACTTCACTTGCATGAGTGTCGTTTTCCACATGACCATCGGCATGGTCTTCGCACTCATGCTGAACAGCGACCGCATCAATCCGATGCTGCGCAATATTCTGCGCGTGCTCTACATACTGCCTTGGCTGTTCACTGCGGTGATTATCGCCGTGATCTGGCGCCTCCTGCTTGAGCCGAACGGGGTCGTGAACAGCATTCTCATGCAGATGGGCATCATCGGTTCCAAGGTCGAGTGGTTTTCCTCGCCCGAGACCGCGCTGCACGCCGTCACCTTCGCCAATATCTGGGCAGGGTACCCGCTTTTCATGGTCAGCCTGCTCGCAGGCCTGCAGGGCATTCCCAAGGATTTCTACGAGGCCGCCGATATCGACGGCGCCAAGGCCTACCAGAAGCTGATCTTCATCACGATCCCGCAGTTGATGCCGATCATCATCAGCATCTCGCTGCTCGACTTCATCTGGACCATGCAGGTCTTCCCATTGATCTGGATAACGACGGGCGGTGGTCCGATCTACTCGACCGAGGTCCTCAGCACCTACACCTATAAGCTGGCGTTTTCGAGCTACAACCTGTCTCAGGCGTCGGCGAGCGCTGTGGTCATTCTGCTGATCTCGCTTGGCCTGACGCTGTTCTACGTCCGTTATCAAAAGGCTCGGTAGTCACCATGAGGAAAAGGCACACGCCGAAAGACAGGCTGATCACCGTCGCGCTGCATGTCGCGCTTGCCGCGGGGCTGTTCTTCGCGGCCTTCCCGATCTACTGGATGCTCAGCAGCTCGTTCAAGTCGAATACCGAGATCTTTGCCCTGCCACCAACCATCCTGCCGAAGGCCTTCACGCTGGAAGCGTACGCAGCCATCGTTGGCGACCCGGTAAAGCTGCGCTTCTTCTTCAACAGCTACTTCGTGGCGGCAGCGGTGACCGTGCTGACGGTGCTGATCGCCTTGCTGGCGGCCTACGGGTTCAGCCGCTTCAACTTTCGCGGCAAGGGCAGCCTGAACACACTCATCATCAGCACGCAGACGATTCCGCCGATCACGCTTCTCATCCCCTTCTTCGGGCTTGTCGTCTCATATGGCATCTTTGACACCTATATCGCGCTGATCCTGACTTACCTGGTGTTTACGCTGCCCTACGCGATCCTGCTGATGACGGGATATCTCAACACCTTGCCCCGCGATCTCGATGAAGCGGTGGCTGTCGACGGCGGCACCAGTTGGACAGCGCTTTGGCGGGTGATCGTCCCGATCTCGCTGCCTGGTATCGTGGCGACGTCTGTCTACACCTTCCTGTTATGCTGGAACGAATTTCTCTTTGCGCTGACGCTGACCAAGTCGACCTCCATGCGCACCGTGCCGATCGGCATCCAGCTGTTGATGGGGCAGCACGCCTTCGAATGGAACCAGATGATGGCGATGAGCGTGCTCGGCTCGTTACCGCTTTTGCTCATCTACCTCGTTGCCCAGAGATTCTTCCTCGCAGGCATGACCGCGGGCTCGGTCAAGTAGGACGTCCCTCCCATGAAGACGCAGAGCGACACCAAGGAATGGGCGGTATCAAGGAATGAAAGAATGAACGTGAAAGACCTCAAAGTTGGCTGCCAGACTTTTACCTGGGAGATGCTCGGCGACCGTTTTGGCGGCGGCCCGGACGATCTCATCAAGGCGATTTCCGACGGCGGCTATGCCGGCATCGAGATCACCGACACGATGATCGGTCGCTATGCCGGCAAGCCTGCGGAGTTCGCCGCCGCGTTGAAGGCATCCGGCCTCATGCTGGTCTCGTTCGCCTTCGGCTCGAAGAGCGGCTTCACGCTCAAGGAGAAAATCGGCGAGGACCTCGAAACCGCCGGTCGCTGGATCGACTTCGCCGCCGCCTTTCCGGGAGCGCTGGTGTCGATGGGCTCGGCAACCGTCGTCTCCGACGGCCCGCGCGACCACAAATTCGCCATCGCCGCCGAGGTCTACAACAAGGCCGGCGAACTTGGGCGCAAGGCCGGCGTGCAGGTGGCTGTGCATCCAAGCTCGCATAACAACACGCTGCTCTTCGACCGCGCCGATTATGACCGCATCTTCTCCCTGCTTGACCCATCGCTGGTCGGCTGGGTGCCGGACACCGGACACATCTTGCGCGGCCGTCAGGACATGGCCGATACGCTCACCACCTATCGCGACCGCATTCGCTATGTGCATCTGAAAGACGTCGATGCCAACGGCAGTTGGGCGATGCTCGGCCAGGGTGTCTGCGACACGGCTAAGGTGATCGAGATCGCAAGCGCCGCGCCCAACTTCAACGGCTGGCTGGTGCTGGAGGAGGAATCCGAAACCGCCGCCGCCGATCCGGCTGGCGCGGTGAAGACCAATCGCCAGACCATGCGCGGCTACGGGGCTTGAGGCGATGATAGGCAAACAAGACCGTCGTCTTCGTGTCGGTGTGCTCGGCTGCGGGCCGATCGCGCAGTTCGCGCATCTGGAATCCTGCGTGAAGGCAGCCAATGCCGACCTCTACGCGATCTGCGACGCGGCGCCCGACCTGCTTGCGCGCATGAGCGCCACCTACGAGCCGCAAAAAATGTATGGCGACTATGACGAGATGCTCGCCGACCCCAAGTTGGAGGCGGTGATCGTCGCGACGTCCGACGCCTACCACGTGCCGATGTCGATCAGGGCGCTCGAAGCAGGCAAGCACGTGCTTTGCGAAAAGCCGATCGGCATTTCCGTCGAAGAAGGCGAGAGGCTGGCGGAAGCGGTCAAGCGCTCCGGCAAGGTGCTTCAGGTCGGGCATATGAAGCGCTTCGACCCGGCGCTGGAGGCGGCGCGCGATTTCGTGCGCGACGAGATGGGCGAGATCCTCGCGCTGAAGGCCTGGTATTGCGATTCCACCCATCGCTACACCAATACCGACGCCGTGCAGCCGCTGCCCGTCACCAGCAAGCTGGCGAGGAAGCCGGCCGGCAATCCGAAGGCGGACCTGAGACAGTATTTCATGCTGGCGCATGGCTCGCATCTGGTCGACACGGCGCGCTTCCTGTGCGGCGACATCACCGCCGTGCGCGCGCGGCTCAACCAACGCTTCGGCGCTTATTGCTGGTTCGTCGAGACGGAGTTCGCCAATGGGGCGCTCGGCCATCTCGACCTGACCGTTGCGGTGCGCATGGACTGGCACGAGGGCTTCCAGCTCTATGGCGAGAACGGCTCGGTGATCGCGAAGACCTTCAATCCCTGGTATTTCCGCGCCAGCGAGGTCGACATTTTTCATGAGAAGGACGCGACGTCGCGCAAGCCGCTCGGCGCCGACGGCCACTTCTTCCGCCGCCAACTGGAAGGCCTCGCCGACACGGTGCTCAACGGCGCGCCGCAGCGCGGCGCTACCGTGGAGGACGGGCTCGCTTCGATCCGCGCCATGGTGGCGATCGCCCGCTCGGTCGAAAGCGGCCAGCGCGTTGAGCTCGCCGGCGTCACCGGAGCGGTCTGATGCAGGTCGGGGTGTTCGCCAAGACTTTTCCAGGCGGCGAGCCGGCCGGCGTGCTCGCCGCCGTTCGCGAAGCGGGCTTCGCAGTCACCCAGTTCAACCTTGCCTGCGCCGGCCTGCCGTCGATGCCGGACGATGTTCCCGACGAAGCGATCCGTACGATCGATGCCGCCGCTACGGCTAGCGGCGTCGGTCTCGTCGCGCTGTCGGGAACCTACAACATGGCGCATCCGGACAGCCGGGTGCGCGATGACGGGCTGCGGCGGCTCGGGGTGGTCATTGAGGCAGCCGCCAGGCTTTCGATCCCGCTGGTGACACTGTGCACCGGAACGCGCAACGCCGAGGACCAATGGGCGCACCACCCCGACAATGCCGATCCCTCGGCTTGGGCCGACATGGCGCGGGAAATGGAGAAGGCGCTTCAGCTCGCCGAGCACCACGGCGTCGATCTCGGCATCGAGCCGGAGCAAGCCAACATCGTCACCTCCGCCGATGACGCCGCGCGGCTGATTTCCGAAATGGGTTCGAACCGGCTGCGCATCGTGCTCGACCCCGCCAATCTGTTCGAGCGAGCGAATGCCGACGAGGCACGCGGCATCGTTGCCGAAGCGGTCGAGCGCACGGCGGGTCATGTCGCGCTTGCGCACGCCAAGGACCGTTTCGCCGATGGGCGCTTCGCCACGGCCGGACGAGGCGTGGTCGACTTCGACGACTTCGTCGCTCGCCTGAGGGTCACAGGCTTCGACGGGCCGCTGGTGACGCACGGGCTTTCGGCCGAGGAAGCGCCGGGCGTCGCCCGCTTCCTCAAGGGGCTCATGTGATGGGCACGCTGCTGCGCGACGGTGCCACGCTGCATATGACCGACACCGGCGAAGGCCTGGCGGTCGTCTTTCAGCATGGGCTCGGCGGCGGCGAGGCGCAGGTCGCGCAGACTTTCCCCGCAGGCTTCCGGCGCATCACGCTGGAATGCCGCGGGCATGGCGGCTCTGGGCTTGGGAAGCGGCGGCCGTTCTCGTTCGAAATCTTCGCTGACGATGTGCTTGCCGCCGCCGATCGTGCCGGCCTCGACCGCTTCGTTGCCGGCGGCGTCTCGATGGGCGCCGCGATCGCGCTTCGCCTCGCCTGCCGTCATCCGCGGCGCGTCGCCGCCCTGGTCCTGGTGCGGCCGGCATGGACGTTTTCGCCGGCACCGCAGAACATGCAGCCGATCACCGAGGCCGCCGAGCTCATCCTGGAACACGGGGCCGACAAAGGGCGGACGATCTTCGCACGATCGGACTCGGCCACGCGGCTCTACCGCGAGGCGCCCGACAATCTGTCCTCGCTGCTCGGCTATTTCGACCGGCCCGACGCCAAGGAGTTCGCGCAAGTGCTCGCCGACATCGCCGGCGACGGTCCAGGCGTTTGCGACCGCGACGTCGCGGCGCTCGACATTCCTGCGCTGGTCGTCGGCAACGCGATGGACGCGGTGCATCCGCTGTCGAGCGCCTACACGCTTGCCGCCGCGATGCCCCGCGCGGTCTTCGCCGAAATCACGCCGAAGGCGCGCAACAGCGCCAGACATTTCATCGAACTGCACGAGCAGATCGGTTCCTTCCTCCAGTCCAACTCGAATGCCCGGAGCCTCATTCCGTCATGACCGCCAAACCCGTCTCCGGACCCGCGGCAATAGCCGCACTGCCGCGCAACCGGCTTATCGGCGAATTCTCGCTGTGGTCGGCGGATCTCGCCAATATGGAGCGCGACCTGAAGCGCATCGAAGCCCATGTCGATCTGCACCATATCGACGTGGCGGATGCCCGCTTCACGCCAGGCTTCCTGTTCTTCCCCGACATGGTGGCGCGCATCGCCAAGCTGACGGCGAAGCCGATCCACGTCCATCTGATGGTCGAGGCCGAGATCGTCGAGGCTCAGACGCGCCAGTTCATCGAGGCTGGTGCCGATCTCGTCACCATCCATGCCGAGAATGGCGCTGCAGGCTTGCGCGCCGTGAAGCTGGCGCGTGAGCTCGGCGCGGAGGCCGGCGTGGTGCTGCGGCTGGAGACGCCGGTTGAAGCGATCGAGCCGTTCCTGCCACGCGTGGCCTTCGTGACGCTGCTCGGCACCTCGATCGGGGTGAAGGGACAGAGCCTGTCCGAGGAAGCCTGCCCAAGGCTGGTCGAGGCGCGCGCGCTGATGAGGAAGGCCGGCCGCGAGCCCGACATCCGGCTCGCCGCCGATGGCGGCATCCGCCATGAGACGGTGCCGCTGCTGCGCGCCGCCGGCGCCGACACGGTGGTGCTGGGCTCGCTCGCTTTCGGCGATCCCAATCTCGCCCAGCGCATGGCCTGGCTGCATGGACTGAAGGCCGCCGCCTGATGAGCACGATCGCCCTTGCCTTCGATCTCGGCGGCACGGAACTGCGCGGCGCGCTGGTCGAGCGCAGCGGCGAGGTCGTCAAGCGCGTCTCGGCGCCGACGCTCGCCGGCGCCGGATCGGAAGCGGTCATCGGCCAGATCATAGCGCTTGCGGACAGGCTGCTTAAAGAACACCCGCAGGCAAAGGTCAGCGGCATCGGCATGTGCGCGCCGGGGCCGCTCGACCCCAAGGCAGGCATCGTCATCGGGCCGCCGACGCTCGCCGGCTGGCACAACGTGCCGCTGATCGACATCCTCAGCCGCCAGTTCGGCTTGCCGGTACGGCTGGAGAACGACGCCAATGCCGCGGCGCTCGGCGAGTGGCGTTTCGGCGCCGGCCGCGGCGCGGGCTCGCTGGTGTTCGTCACCGTCTCGACCGGCATCGGCGGCGGCGTGGTTGCTGATGGCCACATCTACCATGGAAGGCGCGGGCTCGCGGCCGAGATCGGCCACATGACGATCACCGGCGAAGGCGACCGCTGTTTCTGCGGCAACGTCGGCTGCTTCGAGGCCGTTGCTTCCGGCACCGCGCTCGGGCGCCGGGCGACCCGGCTCACCAAGCCAGGCGACGGCTCGGTGCTCAGACGGCTTTCCGACGACGGCGACGTCTCGGCCCGGCATGTCGTGGATGCCGCGCGCGCCGGCGACGCGGCCGCCGGCGAACTGGTCGACACCGAGGCGAAATGGCTGGGCATCGGCTTCACCAATCTCCTGCATCTCTATTCGCCGGACCTGATCGTCATGGGCGGCGGCCTTGCCAACGGCTTCGACCTGCTGGCGCCCGGCATCAGGGCGACGGTCGACGAGCGCGCCATGAAGGCATATCGCGACGTGCCGATCGTGCCGGCCGAGCTCGGCGACCGCGCCGGGCTGGTCGGCGCGGCAAGCCTGATCCTGTGGGAGGGCGAGCCGGGAACGGCGCTGGCGATGGTGCAGAATGAGCAGACGAAGCCCGTCGAAAAGGCCGGCGCTTCGGCCCGATCGATCATCGAACGGATGAAGGAGAGCGAAGGGAACTGAGACCGCTCGCCTTCCTATTGTCCGCGCCCGGCTCGGTCTTGGGCTGAGGTCGCGCCAGAAGATAAAGGGCGGCCACGTGCGTAATCATCAGCAGGGGCACATAGATGATCGGGATCGCGTATGCGGCGCCCAGCTGCCCGGCCTGCTCGGGCAGATGAAGCACGGTGCCGTGATAGTAATCGCCGACGAGGTCGACTATTCCTACCAGATTGAAGGCTGCGACGGACGGCCAGAAGATCGAGGGCCGCCTCACGCCAAGCAGCGCCAGCATGGCCAGCAGCCCGGTCGCGAAATCGCATAGGCGGCAAAGACGGCGAAGTCCGCCGGGAGGTTCGGGCCAACGACGCCCGGAACCAGGAAGGCCAGCCCGAAGAATCGGAAGCTGTGCAGCGTCGCGATGGCGCGCTGCGCCTCGACGCGGTCCATGAGCCTGAGCCTCGGCCAGATATAGGCGCCGAAGCAAAGCAGCCACGGGACGTAGCCCAGGAGGAGATGGATGCTGAAGATCGTGGCCGGCGTCATTCTTGTCTCCCGTCAGACATTGGCTGGAACGGCTTCGAATACCGCCGTCAGGATACCGAGACGGCCTTCCAACAGATTGCGTCCAAGATTGGCGGCATAATCCGCGGAACCCGGCCCCATGACGACGCCGAGATTTAGCGAAGGCGGCGGCCCCGACGCCCGCAGCCGCACGCGATCCAAATCGTCCGTCATTGCCACTTCCCTTCAGCCTTCCAATCGACAACACAGATACGACCGCTTTGTGCCGGGAAGTATCCGCGATAATCTCCATGGGTCATGAAGCAAAACTTCACAGTCCGGCATGGCGCGCTCGACGGCGTCGAGGCGTTCCTGAGCGTCGCCAGGCATCGCAATTTCCGCAAGGCGGCGGCGGAGCTTGGCGTCACGCCGTCGGCGATCAGCCAGGCGGTGCGGACTTTGGAAGGGCGCATCGGCGCCGCGCTGTTCGTCCGCACGACACGCAGCGTCGGCCTGACCGAAGCCGGCGAGCGTTTTTTCTCGCGCGCCCGGCCAGCCTTCGAGGAATTGATAGCAGCAAGCGAGGTCGCGCGCGAAATCGGCCAGCGGCCGGCTGGACTTTTGCGCCTGTCGGTTCCGCCTGCGGTGGTGCCGACGCTGCTGGAGCCGATGATCGCATCCTTCTGCCAGGCCTATCCCGAGATCGAGCTGGAGATCGTCGCTAGCGGCGAACTGGCGGACCTCGCAGCCGAGGGATTCGACGCCGGTATCCGGCTCGGCGACCTCATCGCGGCCGACATGGTCGCGGTTCGACTGACGCCGTCCTTTCCGATGGTGGTCGTCGGCAGTCCCGGCTATCTACGCCAGCGAACAACGCCGGAGCGCATCGAGGATCTGCGCCACCATGCCTGCCTGCGCCTGCGCCGATCGAACGGTTCGGTCGCGCCGTGGCGCTTCACCAAGGGCAACAAGGCGGTCGAGGCAATCGTTTCCGGGCCGTTCATTGCACACGACTATCCCACGCTGCGTGGCGCTGCGATCCAGGGCGCCGGGCTTGCCCAGGTGCCAAGCCCGATTGCCGCCGCGGCGCTCGCGGACGGGCGCCTCGAAACGCTGCTTTCGGCCTTCGCCGCGACATCGCCGGGTGTCTTCCTCTACTATCCGGAAAAACATCAGGTCCTGCCCAAACTGCGCGCATTCATCGATCACATCAGGTATCGAGGCGGCGCCGAGACCACCCGAAAACGGCCGAGGGGACGGCAGGCTCAGGCTTAACGCATCAGACCGATCGACCGGGCACACGCCTCTCTCAGATGCGGAGCAGATCAGCGAGGCTGTCGGACTTCTCGACCTTGTCGGTGAGATCGAGGCCCGAGAGCAGATCGACCAGATGGCTGTTCATCAGCGCCGCGGCGTCGGCGCTGTCGCCGGCTTCAATGGCGTCGACCAACGCGTGATGGGCATGTTTCTCGCAGGTGGCGTCGCGGCGTTTCCAGTAGAGCGCGATGATCAGCGAGGAATGCGAGACGAGGTCGCGCACGAAGTTGGTGAATACCGAATGAGCCGCGATCTCGGCGATGCCGACATGGAAGCGCGCCGACAGCATGATGGCGTCGCTATCGCGACCGGCATGCAGCGCCTCATGCTCCTTCTCCAGGTGCATTCGCAATTGCGCGATGTCGGAGGGCACCGCAGCCTTTGCGGCGAGCGCCGCCACCTTGGGTTCGATCAGCGCCCTCGCCTCGAACACTTCGCGCGCCTCGATCTTCGAAGGCTGCGCGACGAAGGCGCCGCGATTGGGCTCCAGCCGCGCCAGCCGGTCATGCGCAAGGGCCTGCAAGGCGGCGCGGACGACGGTGCGGCTCACTGAATAGATCGATGCCAGCTCGTCCTCGGGCAGCTTGGTGCCCGGAGCGAGACGATGGCTGACGATGGCGTCTCTCAGCCCATAGTAGATCGGCGACCAGCGCGCTGCCGGCTTGTCGTCGCGATCGTCTTCTCTGAGTACCGTCAACATGCTTTCAATGCGCAGGCCCGACGCGGCCCGCTCTGCCCCCAAATCGCCAGCGGCCGGTCCAATCTAATGGCGCTCGCGCCCCGGTCAATCCCGCGGGATCGATCTCCCGGGGCCACGTTCAGCCGGGCGAACCGGCGCCCGGGGGAGACGCCGAAGCGAAGATACCCGCGAAACGCTTGCCTCGCGGGGCGGCATAGCCGCCGATCTTCGATGTCTTCAAGCCGACCTTGAACAGGCTCTCGGCCAGGGTGACGGCGCAGACGACGCCGTCAAGCACCGGAACGCCATGCTCTTGCGACAGGCTGTGCGCAAGGTCGGCCATGCCGGCGCAGCCCAGCACGATCGCCTCGGCGTGATCCTCGCGAATGGCGCGCGCGATCTCGTCCGAGATCCGATGCCTGGCGTTCGAGCCTGGCCGTTCAAGCTCGAGCACGGCGACTTCCGACGAGCGCACTTTGGCGCAGCGCGAGGAAAGACCGTATTTCGCAAGGTTGTGCTCGATGGCGGGGACTGAGCGGGCAAGCGTGGTGACCACGCTGAACTTGCCGGCGACAAGGCTGGCGAGATGGAAGGCCGCCTCGCCGATGCCGATGACCGGCGCTTCGGTCGCGCAGCGCGCGGCGTCGAGCCCGGTATCGTCGAAGCAGGCGATCACATAGGCATCCGCCGCCGGCGCCTTGCTCATCTCGGCGATGATGCCCGGTACGGCAAACACCTCGTCGAAATAGCCCTCGATGCTCGGCGGCCCATCGGCCGGATTGACAGCGACGATCTCGGTTCCTGAGGACGCGACGCTTGTCGCCGCCTTGCCGATCTTGCCGGTCATCGAAGCGGTCGTGTTGGGGTTGATGACGAGTATGCGCATGGAAATCAGCCTCAGATCTCGCCGCCGAGATAAAGACGCTTGACCCGGTCGTCGCTCAGCAGTTCGGCGGAGTTGCCGCTCAGGGCGACGCTGCCGGTGGTCAGCGCATAGGCGCGCTGCGAAATGCGAAGCGCCATGCGGGAATTCTGCTCGACCAACAGAACGCTGACCTTCTCGTCGCGGTTGATGGCGACAATCGAGCGGGCGATGTCCTGGACAAGTTTTGGCGCGACTCCGAGCGACGGCTCGTCGAGCAGCAAAAGCTTCGGCTTGGCCATCAGCGCGCGGCCGATGACCAGCATCTGCTGTTCGCCGCCGCTCATCGTGCCGGCAGCTTGGGAGAAGCGCTCCTTCAGCCGGGGAAAGCGCCCCAGCACCATCTCCAACGTCGCCGCGATCTCGGCCTTGCTCGAGCGCGTGAAGGCACCCATCAAAAGGTTGTCCCTGACCGTCATATAGGGAAAGACGCGGCGCCCTTCCGGCACCATGGCGATGCCCATCTTGACGATCTCGTCTGGAGCGGCACCGTCGATGCGCTTGCCGCTGTAGTGGATCTCTCCGGACCTTATCCGGTTGAGCCCGGTAATGGCGCGCAGGATCGACGACTTGCCGGCGCCGTTGGCGCCGATCAGCGCGACGGTCTCGCCCTCATTGACCTCGAGCGAGACGCCCTTCAGCGCATATACGTGATCGTAATAGAGTTCGACGCCGGCGAAGTTCAGGATCTGGTTCATAGCCCGATCGCCTCGTCTTCGCTGCCGAGATAGGCTTCGATGACCTTCTCGTTGGCCTGGATTTCCGACGGTGTTCCCTCGGCGATCTTCTGCCCGAAATTGAGCACCACGATACGGTCCGAGATCTTCATCACGGCCGGCATGTCGTGCTCGACGAGCAGGATGGTGAGGCCGAGATCGCGCAGGCGCCGCACCATCGCCACCATGCGCATCGTCTCCTCGTGATTCATGCCGGCGAAGGGCTCGTCGAGCAGCAGGATCGAGGGATCGGTGGCAAGGCCGATCGCGATGCCCAGCGCGCGCAAATGGCCATGTGGCAGGTTGCGGGCGATCTCGCTGGCAAGCGAGGCCAGGCCGAGCAGCGCCAGGATCTCGTCGGCGGACTGGCCGAAAGCCGCTTCGTCGGCCTTGGCCGTGCCGGTGCCGAGAAAGAAGCCGACGAGGCTCGCCTTCGAGCGCAGATGATGCGCGATAATGACGTTGTCGCGCACGCTCATGTTCTTGAAGATCGTCGTTTCCTGGAAGGTGCGCACGACGCCCTTGCGCGCGGCGATATGCGGCGCCATGCCGGAGATGCGTTCACCCTTCAGGCGGACCTCGCCGGACGTTGGCCTGAGGAACGACGAGATCAGCTTGAACAGCGTCGATTTGCCGGCGCCGTTCGGACCAATGACCGAGAGAATCTCCTTCTCGCGCACCGAGAAGGAGACGTTGTTGACCGCGACGAGACCGCCGAAGCGCTTGGTGATGCCGGAAACTTCGAGCATTTCGGCCATGGCTCAAGCCTTCTTCCGGGTCGGAACCGTGAGGCTGAGCAGGCCGTTGGGCAGCACCAGCATCAAAACGATCATCAGGCCGGAATAGATCAGGAGCTGGAATTGGCCGGTCTGGAACAAGAGGTCCCAGCCGAAATAGAGCACCAGCGTGCCGAGCATCGGACCGAACACGTAGCCGAGGCCGCCGAGGAAGCAGTTCAGCATGAAGTTGACGGAATCGGTGACCGTGAAGCTCGACGGATAGATCGACTGCGAGATGGCGGCGAAGATGGCGCCGGCGAGACCGCCGAAGAAGGAGGACACCGCATAGGCGATGACGCGCAGATAGGCGATGTTGACGCCGATCGAGGAGGCGAGTTCCTCGTTCTGCTGCAGCGACTGGCAGAGCTTGCCGATGCGCGAGTTGACCAGCCGATACATCACCGCGAAGCAGCCCACCATCAGCGTGACCGCCAGCAGGTAGAAAGCGAGCCGCGAATTCTGCAGCGTGGCGAAGTCCGGGATGATGGTCAGCCCGAAGACCGAGAGCGCGCCGGGCAGCGGGATGCTGACGATGCCCTTGGCGCCGTTGGTGATCGGCAGCGCCAGCGCCAAGAGCCGCACGACCTCGGTCAGAACCAGAGTCACCATGGCGAAATAGACGCCGCGCAACCGCAGGATCGGCAGACCGATCAGCACGCTCGCGCCGGCGCAGAAGAGACCCGCGACAGGCAGCGTCAGCCAGAACGACCAGCCGTGGTTCATCACCAGTATGGCCGAGACATAGCCGCCCATCAGCGCATAGGCGCCCTGGCCGATATTGATGCGACCGATGTAGAAGGTGAGCCACACGCCGGCGCTGGCGATGCTGAGCAGCGCCACCGAAGTCAGCGTGTAGTAGAGGTCGATGCGGCCGCTGGCCGAGATCGCGGCCGGCACGGCGATGAAGACGATCGCCAGGAAGGCTGCGACCGAAGCGATCTTCATGTTGCGATTGCGGGTCATGGCAGATCAACCCCACGGCTTGCCCATCAGCCCGTTGGGGCGGATCGACAGAAACACCATCAGGGCGGCGAAGATGACGAGATAGGTGACGTCGCCATATTCGCGCAGCGCGGTGAGGCCAACCGATTCCATCATGCCGAGGATGAAGCCGCCGGCGATCGCGCCGCCGACGACGCCGGCGCCGCCGATCATCACCATCAGGAAAGCCTTGATCGAGATCGGGCCGCCAATGCCGGAATTGACGCCGGTGATGGTGACCAGTAGGCCGCCGACAACGCCCGCCAGCATGGCGCCGAGCGCGAAGCCGATCATCGAATAGCGGTCGACCCTGACACCCATCAACTGGGCCGCGACACGGTCCTGGGCGAGCGCGCGCATGGCGCGGCCGACCCGGCTGTACTGCATGTAAAGGACAAAGGCGGCGATGAAGACGATGGCCAGAGCGCCGACAACCAGGCGGTCATAAGGCATGATGATGCCGGCCTCGTTGAAGACGCCTTTGACGATCTTGGGAACGCCGCGCTGCTTCTCACCGAACATGAGCAGGATGACGGCGTCGAAGAAGAAGGCCGTCGCGGCGGCGAGCAGCATGGTGCTCTCCTCGCGGTGACTGCGGCGGATAACCGTTCGAAAGAGGAATCTCTCCATCAGCGCGCCGATGACGGCGAGCGTCACACCGGAGGCCAGCAGCGCCACGACGAAAGGCAGGCCAAGCTGGCCGTAGACGGTGTAGGTGATGAACCCGCCCAGAACGTACATCTGCCCGTGGGCGAAATTCAGCACGTTCATCAGGGCGAAGATCAGGGTTAGCCCGAGCGCGATCAGCGCGTACTGGGCGCCGAGATACAATCCGTTGGCGATGACCTGTTCCATGGATCCTTCGATCTTCCGCGGGGTCCGAGCATCGCCCGGACCCCCGGCATTCGGGAGGAAGTAACCTTAGGAACCCAAACCTAGTCGACGGAGCCGACGAACAGGGTCTGGAAAGCGCCGTCCTTGTATTCGTTGACCACCATCGGCACGGCTAGCTGACGCTTCTGGCCGAAGGAGGTCGCGCCGACATAACTCAGCTTGGCGTCCCCCTTGAGGAAGGGGTTGGGCGCCGAGAAGGTGTCCATGGTCTTCTTGAATTCGTCGACATTGTTGATGGCGGCCGGATTGGCCTTCATCGTCTCGATGATGTACTCCAACGCGTAAACCTTGGTGTTGGACTCGTCGTTATACTCGCCGAACATCTTGGTGTAGCGGGCGACGAACTCTTTCATCTCGTCGGACGCGATCTCCGGCGTCGAGGCACCGCCGACGGAGATGAAGCCGTTGGCGTATTCGCCGGCGCCCTCCTCCAGAACCTTGGCGTCCTGCGCCGTCTCGGTCGAGATCAAGCCCTCGAAGCCGAGCTCGCGGGCGGCGCGGATGAGCAGCGGCGCGTTGGCCGGCGCCACGCCCGACAGCACCAGCAGATCGGGCTTCAGCGCGACGATCGGGGTCAGCACCGGCGTGAAGTCGCGGGTGTCGTTCTGGTACGTGTCGTTCTGCGCGACGACGTCGAGCCCGAGCGCCTTGGCCGCCTCGACGCCGCTGTCACGCTGGCTGAGCGGGTCGGATTCGTTCGCGGCGACAAAGGCGATCGTCTTCACGCCCTTGTTTTCCTTGAGGTATTTATAGATCGCCGGGCCCGACTGGTAGTTGGCGATCATGCCGAGCACGGCGTTCGAGGCCGGCTTCTGGTAGAGCGCCTTCGGGAAGGCGTAGGGGAAATAGATGATGCCGTTGGCCTCGGCGACAGGGCGCACCGCAGCAGCGCCGTCATCGACATTGGGTCCGACGACATAGTGGATGCCCTCCTGCGCCATCTTCTCCATGCCGGCGATGGCGCGCTTGGGATCCTTCTGGTCGTCGAAGGTGACGATGTTGATGTTGTAGGTGTCGTCGCCGATCTTGACGCCGCCTTTTTCGTTGAGCCAGGCGGCGCGCGTCTGCATCGAGCGCACATTGGACGTGCCCCAGGCGGCGGCGGGACCGCTGGTGACACCAACAAAGCCGATCTTCAGTTCCTTGTTTTCAGCCTGCGCGGACGGGATGCCTATGGCGGCCATGGCCAGGGTCGAGACGGCGCCAAGCACCAGCGATTTCAAAGTCGAGCGTCGGTTGATCATATCGGTTCCCTTCTGGTTATCGCGCTTTTGTTTTTGCTCATTGGCTGCGCGGATAGCCTATGGGAAGCCGCCTGGGACAGATTGTCAACAGATTTCTTTGTTATTGTATACAATGTTGGGCTGAATGTGTGCGACGGCAGAGCGGCCCAACCGCGGGGCAGGCTGAGGACTGGCTGTCCGAACGGCCAGCCACCTCGGCGAACGATCAGTTCGCGGCATGATCAATGGAGGCGGTCGCGCCTTGCCGACGGCTGGCCCGTACGAATGGCGCGGGGCAGACCTTATTTTCCGCAGTGATGGTCGTTGATTTTGTTCAGCGCGTTCGCGTCCGGCCCCGTCCGGTGGTACGAACATGCGCCCGCCGCCGAAGTGACCAGCATGGCGTCATAGTAGCGCGGTCCGCCGAACAGGATGTCGATGAGGTCGCCTTGGGCCGGAACGTAGCGCTCCTGCTCGACCGGGCGCTTGAGCTGCCGGTCGCCGGCGAACGCCGCGCCGGACACGCCAATGGCCGTGGCCAGAACGAGAGCGGAGATCGCAAGGTGTTTCGTCATCGGCGGCACCTTTCCGGCCATTTCGGATCAGCAGCATATCCAAAATCGCCAGCGGAGCAAAAGTTCCCAGTCTCTATCTTCAAAATCGCTTGGCCCGATTGGGCGCTACACTCCTTCCCCGGAGTTGCTGCGGCTACTCGAAGGAGTAGGTAAAACCTTCCTTGGACGCGCCGACGGTGACCTTCGTCATCTTCTCGCCCTCCAGCGAGCGGTTGAGCACGCCGCGGCTGAGCTCCGGCAGCAGCGTGTTGGTGAGGATGGCGTCGATCATGCGGCCGCCGGACTCGATCTCGGTGCAGCGCGCCTTGACCAGATCCATGACGCCGTCGCCGATGACCAGTTCGGCATCGTTGGTCGCTTTAAGCCGCCGCGCGATCTTGCCGAACTGATGGCGGGCGATCGCCTCGATCATCGAATCCGACAGCGGATAATAGGGTATGGTGACCACGCGACCGAGGAAGGCGGCCGGGAAAACTTTCAGCAGCGGAGTGCGCAGGGCCGCGTCGAGATCGTCAATGCCGGTCCGCACGGTGCCGTTCTTGGTGCGGTCCATGATGACGTCGGAGCCGACATTCGAGGTGAGCAGGATCAGCGTGTTCTTGAAATCGATGCGCCGGCCCTCGCTGTCGTCCATCATGCCCTTGTCGAAGACCTGGAAGAAGATTTCGTGGACGTCCGGATGCGCCTTCTCGACCTCGTCGAGCAGGATCACCGAATAGGGTTTGCGCCGCACCGCCTCGGTCAGGATGCCGCCCTTGCCGTAACCGACATAGCCGGGCGGCGCGCCCTTGAGCGTCGAGACGGTATGCGCTTCCTGGAACTCGGACATGTTGATCGAGATCAGGTTCTGCTCGCCGCCATAAAGCGTCTCGGCAAGCGCCAGCGCGGTCTCGGTCTTGCCGACGCCGGAGGGGCCGCAGAGCAGGAATACGCCGACCGGCTTTTCCGGCGCGCCAAGGCCGGCGCGGCTGGTCTGGACACGTTTGGCGATCATCTCCATCGCGTGATCCTGGCCGACCACGCGTTCCGAAAGGGTCGCGGCCAGCCTGAGCGCTTTCTCGGTCTGGCTGGACAGCATCCGTCCGGTCGGGATGCCGGTCCAATCCTGCACCACGGCGGCGACCGCATTGCGATCGACCGAAGGCAGGATCAGCGGCGTCTCGCCCTGCGCCGCGGAAAGCTCCGCCATCAGCTCGCGCAGCCGCGCGAGATCGGCAGACGAACCGGCCGATCCCTGGGCGATCGTCTCTCCGACGACCGCCTCGGGGTCGACCGCCTCGCCCTTCGCCGCCTTGGCTTTCGAGCCCTTGGATTTCGCGGGCTTGGTTTCAGCCGCCTTGCTCTCGGGCGCCTTTGCTTCGGGAGTTTCGGACGCAGCCGGCTCAGCCGCTACGGTTTCCTCCCCGGCCTCCCCCCCCGCCGCATCGAGCGGCACGCCTTCACCGCGCAGTTTGGCGCGCAGGTCGAGGATCTGGCTCACGAGCGCTTTTTCCCGATCCCAGCGCGCCTGGGCGGCGGCTAAAGTCGTCTCGGTTTCCGCCAGCCCGGCATCGACGCGAGCCTGCCGGTCGGCGACCTCGATGCCGATCGCCGCCTCGCGGCCGATGATGCCGCTCTCGACCTCCAGAGCCTGGCGGCGGCGCAGAATGTCTTCGACCTCGGCCGGCGTCGCATGCTGCGAGACCGCGACGCGGGCGCAGGCGGTGTCGAGCAGGCTGACCGCCTTGTCCGGCAGTTGCCTGGCCGGAATGTAGCGGTGCGAGAGCGCGACCGCCGCCTCGATCGCCTCGTCCAGTATCTGGACCTTGTGGTGCTGCTCCAGGACGCCGGCGACGCCGCGCAGCATCAGCACGGCCACAGCTTCCGACGGCTCCTCGATCTTGACCACCTGGAAACGGCGCGTCAGCGCCGGGTCCTTCTCGATATGCTGCTTGTATTCGGCCCAGGTCGTGGCGGCTATGGTGCGCAGCTCGCCGCGCGCCAGCGCCGGCTTCAAAAGATTTGCGGCGTCGCCGGTGCCCGCGGCACCGCCGGCGCCGATCAGCGTATGCGCCTCGTCGATGAACAGGATGACCGGCACCTCGGAGGCCTGAACCTCGTCGATGACCGCCTTCAGCCGCTTCTCGAACTCGCCTTTGACGCTGGCGCCCGCCTGCATCAGCCCGACATCGAGCATGCGCACGCTGACATTCTCAAGCGTCGGCGGCACGTCGCCCTGGGCGATGCGGAGCGCAAATCCTTCGACCACCGCCGTCTTGCCGACGCCGGCCTCGCCGGTCAGGATCGGGTTGTTTTGGCGGCGACGCATGAGGATGTCGACGATCTGCCGGATTTCCGGGTCGCGGCCGACGACCGGATCGATCTTGCCGTCGCGGGCGCGCAGCGTGAGGTCGGTCGCGTATTTGGCCAGCGCCGAATCTCCGCCCGGACCGCGCTTCATCGGCTGTTCGGCGGCGGCAGAGGCGGGAGGTGTGCCGGCTTCGAGCGAGCCTTCGGTGACATCGGCGAAACGGGAAACGACGCCGTCGGCATCGATTTTGTCGAATTCGGCGCTGATTTTCGACACCAGGCCTTCCAGTACCGGCGTCCTCAGGCAGGCCAGCAGGATATGGGCGCTGCGCACCTCCTCGACGCCGAACTCCAGCGTCGCCAGGTTCCAGCCTTCCTGGATGGCGTGGAAGATGTGATCGGAGAATTCCTCGACGGAGGTCGCGCCGTAAGGCAGCTTGTCGATGGCCCGGGTCATGTCAGCCGTCAGCCGGCTGACGTCCAACCCGGCATCGGCGATGATCATCTGCACGTCCGAGCGCTCGGACAGCACCAGTTGCTGGATGAAGTGGACGAGCTCCACATAAGGATTGCCGCGCAGCTTGGCCGTGTCGGCCGCGGCCTTGAAGGCGCGCACCCCCGTGGCGTTGAGCTTGGCGACCAGTTCCTTACGCTTGAAGCTCTGCGATGACCGGCGCTGTTCCATTCGAACCTGCTCCCGCAATCTGCCAACCGTACCCTGCCATATAAGCGGCGGCTTGACAAAGCCGTGTGACGGATAAGGCGTTTGGATCCATCCGGGCGGCACTGCCCGGTTACACAAGCTCTGCAATGTCGTGCAAGAAATACCGGATTGCGGTCCGGGCTATGCGAGCCATTTCACATACCCGGCCCGGCAATCGCGCAATGGGTTTTGCTGAAAGAAACGGTCGCGTTTAGCATCCGTTAGTTTTTGAGCAGCTGCTCAATTGTCGTGACGCGAGGCCGGTGGTAACGTTGCGTCACATAGGGTCTCAGGGCCGCTGGCTGGGGGTTAGTGTGATTGATCTCGCACTCTGGCTGAATCCTCTGAACGGTGAAAATCCGTCGGGAGAGGACTTGCGTAACGACCCGGCCTTTCATGAGCTGGAGCGCCTGACCGAACAGCAGAAAAAGGTCGAATACGAAGGAAACAACAAATCGGAAGTCGATGTTCCGGTCGACTGGTCCGTCGTACTCACCAAGGCGGAGGAGTTGCGGTCGCACGGGCGGGACCTGCGCCTTCTCGTGCTGGTTGTGCGTGCCCTTGCCAACGAAGAACAGCTGGGCGGGCTCGCCGAAGGCCTGACGCTGATCGCCCAAACCTTCGACAGGCATTGGGAAACGATGCATCCGGCACTGCGCTCTGGCGCCACGCCGCGCGAGGCTGCCTTGCGGCGCATCAATGCGCTGATCGACCTGCAAAACAGCCAGGACGGGCTGCTCAAGGATCTGCGCGGCATGGTCTTCTTTGCGCCGCGCACGGTCGGCCCTATCAAGGGAGAGGACCTGGAGAAGGGCAGCCTCGACGAACACGTCATGCTGCAGGAGGCTGCTTCGGGACTGGGCGCGGCGGAAAAGGCGGCGCTGGTGAGCGGCCACAACCAGCTGGTGAACCGGGTGCGCACCGGGTGCAAGGCGCAAGTCGATCAGGCCGGCGAGGCGATGACCTCGCTGCTCGCCGACGCCCGCGCGGTGATCGCCGCTCTCGACGAGGTCGACGCCGCCCTCAACAAGCGCATCGACGGCAATGGCCCCGCCATTCCGGAATTGAGACGCTTCCTGCAGCGATTGCTGACGACGCTGGAGCGGAATTCCGCCGCCGGTGCCGGGGCGAACGGGGCCGCAAAGCCAATCCCGCAGCCGGCGGAACCGGCAGCGCCCGGCCCAAACGGCCATGGCGCCGAAAGGATGGGCGCCGAAGCGAGGGGAGCCGAATCGATGGCAAGTGTCGCAAGCTATGCGGAACCGGGCGCCGGGCTGCCCGACCGGATCACCTCGCGCGACGACGTCGTCAAATGCCTGGATCTCGTCGTCGCCTTTTATGACCGCACCGAGCCGTCGAGCCCGATCCCGCATCTCGCCCGCCGCGTGCGCCGCATGGTGCACATGGATTTCGTGGAATTGATGGAAGATCTCGCCCCATCGGGGCTGAAGGAGTTCCGGCTGCTTGCCGGTGTCCCCGATCCGAAGAAGCCGGCCCAGAAGGATGAAAGGTAACAAGCATGCCAGCAGAGAGCAAAGCGAAGGTCATCGAAAGAAACCGCGCCCCGCGCGTGCAGATCGCCTATGACGTCGAGACCTACGGCAGCCCGACAACGATCGAACTGCCGTTCGTCATGGCCGTGATGGCCGATCTTTCCGGCGCTTCACAGACCAAGGAAGCGGTGAAGTCGGTGCTCGACCGCAACTTCGTCGAGACCGACGCCAATCGGTTCCCGAAGTTCATGGAGGCCATGGGGCCGCGGGTGAAGGCACGAGTAAAGAACACACTCCCGCAAGCCGAGGGCGCCGAGCGGGACGAAGAGCTCGCGATCGATCTCACCTTCTCCAAGATGGGCGATTTCGCGCCGGACAAGATCGCTGAGCAGGTCCCGCAACTGGCCGAGATCCTCAAGATGCGCCGGCAGCTCGAAGAGTTGCTCGGCTTCATGGATGGCCGCGTCGACGCCGAAAAGCGCATCGCGCAGCTTCTGAACAACGAACCGCTGCTGAGCAAGATCGCCGGCCAGGCGATTTCTGAGGGCAAGGGCGAGGAGTAAGTCATGGCTGAACAGCAAAAAACCGCAGCCGCCACCGCCGAGGCGGAAGCGATTGACCTCGGCGAATTCAGCGGCCTCCTGGAAAAGGATTTCAAGGTCAAGAAGGACGACAGCGAGAAGCTCCAGCAGCTGGTGCGCAACCTGGCGCTGGCGGCGCAGTCGCGCTCCGAAACCACCACCATCTCGTCCAATGCGATCAAGTCGATCAAGTCGCTGATCGCCGGCATCGACAAGATGCTGACGACGCAGGTCAACGAGATCCTGCACGCGCCGGAAGTGCGCGAGATGGAAGGCACCTGGCGCGGCCTCTGGTATCTCGTCAACAACACCGAGACGGATACGAAGCTCAAGATCCGGGTGATGAACATCTCCAAGGAACAGTTGGCCGACACGCTGGAAGACTATGAAGGCCAGATGTGGGACCAGAGCCCGATCTTCAAGAAGGTCTATACGGACGAGTATTCGATGCTGGGCGGCGAGCCGATCGGCTGCATTCTCGGCGCCTACGAATTCTCGAACCATCCGCGCGACGTCGGCCTGCTGCGCAACATCTCCGGCGTCTGCGCCTCGGCGCACACGCCCTTCATCGCCGCCGCCTCGCCGCGCCTGTTCCGCATGGACAGCTGGCAGGAACTGCCCAACCCGCAGGACCTGCAGATGATCGTCAACAACCCGGCCTATGCCTCGTGGCAGTCGCTGCGCGAGAGCGAGGACGCCCGCTATATCGGCCTCACCATGCCGCGGGTGCTGGCGCGCCTGCCTTACGGCTCGGAAACCGTTCCGGTGAAGGGTTTCACCTTCGAGGAAGAGGTGGGAGGCGACCACAACAAATATGTCTGGATGAACGCCGCCTTCCCGATGGGCGTCAACATCAACCGCAGCCACAAGCTTTTTGGCTGGGGCACACAGATCCGCGGCGTCGAAAACGGCGGCACGGTGCTCAACCTGCCGGTGCACGCGTTTCCGACCGACGACGGATCGATCGCGATGAAATGCCCGACGGAAGTCGCTATCGACGACCGGCGCGAAGCGGAGCTCGCCAAACTCGGCCTGATGCCGATCCTGCACCGGAAGAACACCGACCTTGCGGCCTTCATCGGCGCCCATTCGCTGCAGGACGACGAGACCCGAGCCGGGCGTCTGGTCGATCCCGACGCGCAGGCCAACGAGCGGCTCAGCGCCAACCTGCCCTACCTGTTCCCGGTCTCGCGCTTCGCCCACTACCTCAAGGCGATCGCGCGCGACAAGATCGGCTCGTTCAAGGAACGCACCGACATGCAGATCTGGTTGACCGAATGGATCAACCGGTACGTGCTGGCCAATCCAGCCTTTGCCGACGACAAGGCGCGCGCCAAGCGCCCGCTCGCCGCGGCCGAGGTCCAGGTCGACAGTGTCGAAGGCCGGCCCGGTTACTACAACGCCCGTTTCTATCTGCGTCCGCACTACCAGCTGGAAGGCATCAATGCCTCGCTCCGGCTGGTGTCCGAACTGCCGTCAGTGAAGGGGTGAAATCGCAAGCATAGTCATCTTGTTTGGTTTGAGAGCGGTGGAGAAAGACAATGCCTTCAATGAAGATCGATGGTTTTCTGAAAGTTCCGGACATCAAGGGTCCCAGCGTGCGCGACGGCCACGAAGATGAGATCGAAGTCCATGGCGTCGACTACAAGATGATCGCGCCTTACGATCCCAATTCGCTCTCGCGCCGCGGGCGCGTATCCTTGGGGATGATCAAGTTCACCAAGCATTACGACAAGGCGTCGCCTTACCTGAAGAAGGCGCTGTTCGACAACAAGGCGCTCGACGAAGTGGTGTTTTCGGCGCGCCGCACCATCGACGGCGAGACCAGCGATTATCTGGTGGTGACGCTCACCGACGCTTCGATCATGGAATACGACATGAAGCAGGCCGATGACGAGGCCGACCTGATCGAGGAAGAAGTGAGCTTCGCCTACAAGAAGATCAAATTCGTCTACGACAAGGACGACGAGATCGAAATGGATGTCTATGTCGGCAAGTGAGGCCAAAAGGCCCGGCGCAAGGGCGCAGCTCGCCGGCAGTTCGCGAGCAAAGCGCGAGGCGGTCCAGCCCTCCCTCTGGGACCGCCTCATCAACGACCTGCCCGGGCTGACGTCGGAGATCGAGGGGCTGCGTCGCCTGCTGGAAGAAGAACTCGGCGCCGAGCGCGTCGAGGCTCTTCTTGCCGGCAGCGCACGCACCATCGATGCCGATGCGGAACTCACCCCCGACCAAAAGCGGCGCCTGCACCGTCTGGTGTTCCAGGCCGAACATCGCGCCGAGATCGAAAGCCGCGGCGTGGTGGTGTCGGCGCGGGTGCTCAGGGAAGCCGTCCGGCGCGACATCGAAGCCTTGTTCAACACCGAGCGCTTCGAGTCCGTTCCGATGCTTTCCGATGCCGAGCACGAACAGCCCCTGGACGAGCTGCCGTCGCTTGCCGACTTTCCGGAGGTGCGCCGCAGCGTCGTGAACTACGGCGTGCCGTCCTTCTCCGGCCGCTCCTCGCGGGACTTCGACCGCGATACCCTGGCGCGCGAGATCCGCGCGGTGCTCGCCACCTTCGAGCCGCGGCTCAAGGAAAGCGCCACGACGGTCAATGTCACCCTTGGCGACAAGAGCGTCGGCCTGAAGATCGAGATCGACGCCGTGCTGATCATGACGCCGACGCCGGAGCGCATGCGGCTGCGCACCACGATCAATCTCGACAACGGCCTGGCGCGAACCGAATTCCGGGAGACCTGAGATGGATCGGGTCTTCGTCGAATATTACGAAGAAGAACTGACCCATATCCGGGCGCTCGCGGCCGAATTCGCCGATATGCATCCGGCAGTCGCCCGCAATCTTTCCCTCGACACCGTTCCCTGCCCGGACCCCTATGTCGAACGGCTGCTCGACGGCGTGGCCTTCCTTGCCGCGCGCACGCGGCTGAAGGTCGACGCCGAGCGCTCGCGCTTCTCGCGCGCCGTGCTCGACGTGCTTTACCCGGACCTGGTCACCCCGGCGCCGGCAACGGCGATGGCGGTGCTGAAACCCGGCCAGCAAGTGCAGTCGATGATCGCCGGTCATACAGTCGCGCGCGGCACACGACTGGTCTCCAGCCTGCATCCGGGGCTGTCGACGCGGTCAACCTTCAGCACCGCGCAAGAGATCACGCTATGGCCGATCGCGATCACCTCCGTCAGCTATTTCCAGGATCGCAGCGCGCTGGCTGCCGCCGGCATCGGCCCAGTCGCCGGAGCGCGCGGCGAGGCAGCGCTGCGCGTCGCGCTTGCGCGCACCGGAAAGGGCAAGCTCAGCGAGCTGTCGCTCGACCGTCTCGATCTCTATTTCGCCGGTCGCACCAAGGCGCCGCTCCTGTTCGACGCGATCTTCGGGGCCTGCTCGGCCGTCGGCGCGCGGGCGGAAGGAAAGACCAATCCGCTATCGGCGTTGCCCGAGCCCGAGATGGTCGGCATCCGCGACGACGAGGCGCTGATGCCGCGCACCCGCCCGACCTTCGAGGGCTACCGCCTGCTGCGCGAATATTTCATGGTCCCCGAACGCTTCCACTATGTGCGGGTCGCCGGCCTGCAGCCGGTGGTGCGCAGATGCGAGGCGGGGATGGAGATCATCTTCCTGTTCCGCCGCCCGGTGCCCGAGCTCGCCGACGTTGCGCCGGCCGATTTCGAGCTCTTCGTGACGCCGCTGATCAATCTCTTCGAGCGCGAATGCAACGTCATCGAGATCGATCCGCGCAGGACAAGGCAAGTGCTGCATGCCGATCGAACCAGAGCGCGCGATTTCGAGATCTTCCGCGTCACCCGAGTGGAGGATGCCGACGCGGAGGGCAGCGAGGCCGAGATTCCCGAGCTTTTCAGCCTGGGGCAGAACCGCGGCAGCGGCTGGGTGTATTCGACCGAGCGGCGCCCTCGCAGGGCCACCGAAGATGAGCGTCGCGACGGCCTGACTCGCACCTCCTACACGGGAGACGACGTTTTCCTCTCGGTGTCGCGCCCGGCCGGCAGCCCGGCCAACCGGCCGCTCAAGCGCCTCGACATCATGGCGCTTTGCACCAATCGCGACCTGCCGATCCTCGACGACACACCGACACTGACGCTAGAGACGGCGGACCCGGTGGAGGCCGTCAGGCTGCTCGGCGCGCTGCGGCCGCCCCAGCCGTCGATCCCGGCGTCGCTGCCGGCGGGCGCCGAAGGCGAATCCCGCGCCGACAATCTTGCCTGGCGGCTGGTGGCGCAGCTCTCGCTCAACTTCTTGAGTCTCGCCAAGGAAGGCCGCGGCGTCGATCCGCTGCACGCGCTGCTCGATCTTTATGCCGACCGCGGCGACCCGAGCCTCGCCCGCAACGTGCATTCGATCACCCGCATCGACTCGCGCCCGGTGATCGAGCGGCTCAAGATCGACGGGCCGATGTGCTTCGGGCGGGGCACGGAAGTGACGCTGCATGTCGACCAGTCGGTGCTGGCGGGGCAAAGCACGCTTTTGCTTTCGGCCCTGCTGGCGCGGCTGTTTGCCCGCCATGCCGGGATAAACGGTTTCGTGCGGACACGCACGCGGCTGCTGCAGAAGCAGGAGGATGTGCCATGGCCGATGACGCCCGGCAATCGCTACCTGATCTAGCGCGGCCCGCCCTGAGCGAAGCCGTCTCAGACGGAATCGGGGCGTTGTCGGAAAGCTTTGACTTCTTCGAGCTTCTGCGCCGGCTGGAGCAGAGGGGCGGGCTGTTCGGCTATTCCGGCCAGGCCAATCGCGAGCCGGCGCGGCTCGGCCAGCATGTCCGCCTGAGCTTCTCGGCCAGGGACGTGATGAAATTCCAGGAGGCGGGCGAAAAGGCTCCGGCGCGGGTGACCGTCGCCAATCTCGGACTGCTCGGGCCCGAAGGGCCGATGCCGCTGCATCTGACGCGCTGGGTGCTCGACCGGCTGTCGCAGCGCTGGTTCACCGGCACGCAAGCGGAGCAGACCAGCGACACAACCTTCGTCGACTTCGTCAACATCCTGCAGCACCGGATGATCGCGCTTTACTACCGCGCCTGGGCCGACGCACATCCGGCGGTGCAGGTCGAGCGCTCGATCGGCGGACGCGTCCGCGCCATGCTGGAAGCAATGTCGGGGATCGGCCTTCCCGGCACCCAGGATGCCGAACTCGACGCTGTGCGGCTGCGCCAGGCCGGATCGCTGGCCAGCCAGGTCGACGGTCCGGAACGGCTCACCTTGTTTCTTGCCACGGCCTTCAAGGTGCCGGTCGAGATCAAGGAATTCGTCGCTTCCTGGATCACCATACCGGCGGCACTGCAGAGCCGCGTCGGCAAGGCCTATGCGGCGCTCGGGCGCGGGGCGACGATCGGCCCGCGCGTCTTCAGCCGCCAGAGCCGGATCGAGTTGCGCGTCGGCCCGCTCGATCTCGACGACTTCAAGTCCTTCCTGCCTGGAGAGCGGCGCCTCGCCCTCTTCAAGAAAGCGGTGCGCGACATGATCGGCGAAGCGCTGGATGTCGATTTGCGCATCGTGCTTGCGCGCGACGCCGTGCCGCCGCCGAAGATCGGCACCGTCCAGCTCGGCCGAACCTCCTGGCTTGCTCGCCCCGCCGAGAAGGGAGACGCCGACGATCTCAAGCTCCGCACTGTCGTCGGCTGGCGGCCGGAAATGGCGGAGGCGGCCGCATGAGCCTGCTGCTGACGCTGGAACAAGGCCCGCGCTCCCAGGTGGTCAGGCAGACCCGGCTGGACGAAGGCGAGCTGGTGATCGGGCGCAGCGCCGATGCCGGCTGGCAGATCGACGATCCGGACATGTTCGTGTCGCGCGCCCATTGCAAGATCAGCGGCGGCCGCGACGGCTACTTCGTCACCGATACATCGAGCAGCGGGCTGTTCATCGACGATTCCGACAGCCCGCTCGGCACCGGCAGGTCGGCACGGCTGCAAAGCGGCATGCGTTTGAGACTGGGCGACTACGTGCTCTATGTCGAGATCCAGCCAAGCGCGAGCCAGACTTCGGTCGGTGAGGCCGCCAACCATTCCGCCGCCGCCTGGTCGGCGCCTCAGCAGCGATCTTCGCCCAGCATCGGCGGCGACGATTTCTTTTCGGCCAAGGTCGAGGAGGAGCCGCGGCGGCCGCGGCCGGCCGATCTGCCGGACCCGTTCGAGCAGCCTGTGCCCGGCGCGTATGACCGCGCCTCGAACCAGCGCAGTTCGCCCGCCTTCGACGACCCATTCAGCCTCGACCCGGTGGCGACACCGGCCTCGGACGACGACTCGGCAACTGGCCGGTCCGATCCGTTCGGCTTCGGCGACATGCCCGCGCGCGGCGATACGGCGCAGCCGGCGCCGAAACCGACCGGCTTCGACGACTTCAGCTTCGGCCCAGCCGCGACGCCTGCCTCCGCCAACGGCGCGCATACGGCCCGTCGCAGCGAGCAGCCAGCCGAAAAGCCGCAGGTCGCTCCTCCGCGGGACTTGCCGGCGCGCACGCCCGAGCCGCCTCCTCCGCCGCGCCCGGCTCCCGCGCCCAGGCCGTCCCGTGCAGTTCAGCCTGTGCCCGGCGATATGGCGCTGCGCGCCGCCTTCCTGCGCGGCATGGGGGTCGAGGAGGCCGATTTTGTCGGGCGCGACGCGATCGCCGAGATGGAAAAATTCGGGCGCGAGTACCGGCTGATGCTGGACGGGCTGATGCAGCTTCTGCGCAAGCGCGCCGAGGAAAAGGGCAGCGCGCGCGTTGCCCAGACGGTGGTCGGCGCCTCCGAGGTCAACCCGCTCAAATTCCTGCCGACGGTCGAGGATGTCATCGTCACCATAATCTCGGAGCGCAGTCCCGGCTTCCTCTCCGGCGAGGCGGCGATCGGCGATGCGGTGAAGGATCTCGCGCAGCACCACGTGCGCGCCTGGCGCGGCGTTCAGGCAGCGCTGCGGCGCATGATCGACCGGTTCGATCCGGCGACGATCGAGGAAGAGCTGAAATCCAATTCCGCGATCGGCAACCTGCTTGCGGGCGGCCGCAACGCTAAGCTGTGGGAGCTTTACCAGAAACGCCATCGCGACATCGCCCAAAGCGCGGAATCGAGTTTCCTGGGCGAGATCGGCGCAGACTTCAGGGATGCATACGAAGAGGAGTAGGACATGATCGATCGACGCGAATTCATCGTTGCGCTCGGCGCGACGGGGCTGCTTGCGGCTTGCCAGAGCGGCCCGCCGAAACCATCGGTTATCTCGGTCAACGTGACCGGTGGCGCCGGCATGAATCCGGGACCCGGCGGCGGCGATCGACCGGTGACTGTGCTGGTGATGCGGCTTGCCAGCACCGGCAAGTTCAATTCGGCCGATTATTTCGCGCTGCAGGGCGATGCGGGGTCCGCACTTGGGGCCGACCTTATCGGATCCGATTCGATCTCCGTCGCACCGGGCAAGACGGCGGCCAAGACCATCACGGTCGAACCGAACGCGACGGCGCTCGGCTTCGTCGCGCTGATCCGCGAACCCGGCGGACGCAACTGGCGCACGACCAAGTCGGTGTCGGCGGGATCGAAATTCACCATCAACGTCACGCTAGGCGGCGGCGGTATTTCCGCCTGACGGCGAGACAGAAGTTGGCAGTGCAGAGAGCAGCGGCATGAGCGACGCAAACAGGGTGCTATGGTCCGAGGGGCTCTTCCTGAGAACCCAGCATTTCCAGCAGCAGGACCGGTTCTTCGAGGCGATGGTGCGGGGCGCGCTGCAGGCCGGCCAGCTCCATACGTTCGGCTTCCAGCAGCTGACGCTCGATCAATCGCTGCTCGATGCAGGCCAGGTTTCTATCGTGTCCGCCCGGGGTATTTTCCCCGACGGCACGCCCTTCTCCATCCCGGAAATGATGGACGCGCCGAAACCGCTGCCGGTCACGGCCGATACCGGCGCCGGGCCGGTGCTGGTCGCGCTGCCGCTCGAGCCGCCCGGCGGCGTCGGTTTCGACCCGGCGCATGCCGCGTCGACCGGCGCGCGCTATCACGGCAGGATCGTGTCGGTGCGCGATTCCGTGCAGGGCGGCGCCGACCCGGAAGAGATCGAGATCGCCCGGCCGCAAGCGGTGCTGCTTGCGCCCGGCAAATCGGTCGGCGGCTATACCGCGCTGCCGGTCGCCGACATCAAGGGCGTGCGGGCCGACGGCGGCGTCTCGCTCGACGAGAGCTTCCTGCCGCCGACGCTGATCACGGGCGCGGTCGCCTGGTATCGGCAACTGCTGCAGGAGGTCGTCACCGGTCTCGACCAGATCGCCGAAGCGCATGGCAAGATGGTGATGGGAGGCCCCGGCCGCAGCGTCGAGGACCTGCTGATGCTTCATCTTGCCAATGCGGCCAAGCCGCGGCTCGCCCACATGCTGGCGCAAGATGTCTTCCATCCGGCCGAGCTCTACCTCGAGCTCGCCGGCCTCGCCGGCGAAATGGCGACTTATGGCTCCAGCTCGCGCCGGCTCGGCGAGCTGCCGGCCTATGACCACATGGCGCCCGGCCCTGCCTATATGGCCCTGGCGGACGCCTTGCGCTCGCTGATCCTCAGCCTGCGGTATATCGAGCCGAAATCGCGCGCGCTGCCGGTCATGCGGCATGCCACCAATGTCTGGAAGGTGCGCATCGACAACCCGAAACTTCTGGTGGCCAGCCGCATCGTCATCCGCGTCGGCTCCGAACTGTCGGAAGACGCGCTGCGCAAGATCTTCGTCAACCAGGCCACCGTCGGGTCCGCCGACCAGTTCGAGGGGCTGTGGAAGTCGCGCCTGCCCGGCATTCCGCTGAAGCCGCTGCATTCGCAGCCGCGCGAGATCCCCTATGACGGCGACCGGCTGTGCCTGGAGCTGGACCAGAAGAGCGAGCATTGGGCCTCGCTGCTCGACGCCCCCGGTTTCGTCATCGGCGTTTCCGGCGTGCTGCCAAGCGAGCCGCAGGTCGACTGCTATTCGGTGAACAGGTGAGGCCATGAGCCGGGATGATCCTTTCGGACTGTCGGAGGATCGCGAACGCACGCGCATCAGGCTGACGGGCGCTTCGCCCCGGCCGATGGCGCCGCTGGCGCCGGGCGCGCCGGTGAAGCGCGCGCGCGCCCATCCCAATGTGCTGATCAATAGCTTCGCGCCGCTGCTCGAATTCGCGCCGGAGCTGGAAAGCGCGCTGGCGCCAGAGAACCCGGAAGTGCTGCGCACGCGCCTGCTCGAGGAGCTCGTGCGCGCACGCGACGCCGCGATGGCCGCGGGCTCGTCGCTGGAGCGGGCCGATCAGGCCGCCTGGGCGGTGGCGGCCTTGCTCGACGACCTCGCGCTCAACACGCCCTGGGGCGGCGCCAGCGCCTGGCCACGCCAGCCGTTGGTGGTGATGCTGCGCGGCGACGTCGATGCCGGCACGCAGTTCTTCTCGCGGCTCGACGAACTGGAGAGGCATCCGAACCGCGACCGCGAAATGCTGGAGTTGCAATATTATTGCCTGGCGCTCGGCTTCCGCGGCAAATATCGCGTGCCTGGCCGCGCCGGCGACCGCTCGCTCAATGCCGTTCGCGTGGCGGCGGCGCGCTTCCTGCGCAATGCCGACGCCGAAGATGCGCCGCTGTCGCCGAACTGGAAGGGCGTGATCGCCTCGGACGAGCCGCAGCGCTTCATCGTACCGATCTGGGTGATGGCGCTGGCGGCCGTGGTCATCGCCGCCGCTGCTTATGTCGGCCTGTCGATGGGGCTGAGCAGCCAGGCGGTCGAGCTCTCCGCCCTGGTCCGCGCTTTGCCGCCGCCCTCGCGGGGCGACGTCACCCGCGCCGCGCCCAAGGTCGACGCGCCCGAACCCGAGGCGCCGCAGCCGGAACCGGTCGATTTTGCGCTGCTGCCTGAATTCAAGGCCGAGGCACCGGATGGTCTCAAGCGGGCGCTGAGCGGGACCGAGAGCGTGTCGCTGGCCAAGCTCGTCATCCAGTCTTCCAATCCCGAACTGTTCCAGTCGGCGCGGCCAACACTCACGCAGGGCTATGAGCCTCTAATCGAATCGATCGCCAAGGTGATCCTCGCCAATCAGGAACTGATCGGGAACGTCACGGTGGTCGGCCACACCGACAATGTGCGCCTGCAGAAATCGAACCCGCTTTCGTCGAACCAGCGGCTGTCGGAAGCGCGCGCCGAGACCATAGCCAACCTTCTGGTGCAGGCCGGCGTCCCGCAGGAGCGCATTCATTCGGAAGGCCGCGCCGAGACCGATCCGGTGGCCGACAACTCGACGCGCGAGGGCCGCGCGCTCAACCGCCGCGTCGAGGTCCTGGTCGAGAAGAGGCTCTGATGTTCATCCTGCGCTTCCTCTGGGCGGTTCTCACTTCGCGCTTCCTTTGGACGCTGATCGGCATCGCGCTGCTTTCCCTGCTGATCTGGGTGTTCGGCCCGATCGTCCAGGTCGGCCCGTATGCGCCGTTCGATTCCGACAATGTGCGCATCGCCATCATCGCCGGGCTGATCATCCTGTGGCTGATCTGGCTGATCATCGCGCAGCGCCGCGCGATCCGCGCCAACCGCATGTTCGTCGCCGAGATCGCCGCGCCCGTGGCGGAAAAGCAGCTCACTCCTGGCGAGGAAAGCGTTGCCGCAGTCGGCGCCAAATTCGGCGAGGTGATGGCGGAGCTCAAGCGACGCAAGCTCGGCGGCCGCAAATTCCTGCGCGAGATGCCTTGGTATGTCATCGTCGGACCGCCGGCCACGGGCAAGACCACGGCGCTGCGACAGTCAGGCCTCAACTTCCCGATCGATCTCACCGACGATCTGCAGGGCGTCGGCGGCACGCGCAATTGCGACTGGTTCTTCTCGGAGAATGCGGTGCTGATCGACACCGCCGGCCGTTACGTCCAGCAGGAAAGCCAGCCGGATGTCGACGCGACGGAATGGCTGGGTTTCCTCGATCTTCTCAAGAAGCATCGTGGCCGGCGCGCACTCAACGGCGTCATCGTCGCGCTGTCGATCGATGCGCTTTCGGAAGGCGACGAAGCGATCAAGGCGCATGGCCGCAAGATCCGCCGCCGGCTGGCGGAGCTGAACGACCGCCTCGAAATTCGCCTTCCCGTCTACCTGATGCTGACCAAGGCCGACCTGATCAAGGGCTTCGAGGCCTTCTTCGGCGGTCTCTCGACCGCCGCCCGCGAGCAGGTATGGGGGACGACCTTTCCGCTCGATGCCCGCATCGACGCCAAGACCATCGAAAGAGAGCTCGCCGCGCTTGCCACGGAGCTGGAGCGGCGGCTGGTGCCGCGTCTGGAGGACGAGGACAAGCTCGGATCGCGCGCGGAAATCTTCCGTTTCCCGGCCCAGCTCGCCAGCCTCTCCGAGCCGATCCAGGTGCTGATCGAGGCGATGTTCGGCGAAAGCCGCTACGAGGAAGCCGCCTGGTTGCGCGGCCTCTATCTGACCTCGGCGACACAGGAAGGCGCGCCGATCGACCGGCTGACGGCGGCGCTGTCCTCCTCCTTCGGGCTGCCGCCGCGCCGCGCGATGCTCGCGCCGCGCGTCGAGAAGCGCAGCTTCTTCCTGCGCAATCTCCTGACCGAGGTCATCTTCAAGGAAGCGGGTCTCGGCACGTTCGATCCGCTGGCGCAGCGCCGGCGCGCCTGGATCTGGCGCGGCGCGGCCGCGGCTTGCGCGCTTGCCGCCCTGCTGGCGGGCGGGCTGTTCACCTGGTCCTATCTCGACAACCGCAATGCGATCACCGAGCAGGCCGGCCAGTTCGAGGCGCTGCAGGCGCCGCTCACCGACGTCTCCGCCACGCCGGCTTCGGTGGAGCAGCCGACGATGGATGGGGCGCTGGCCGCGATGGACACGGTGGCGACGGCACGCACCGCACCGCCGGATGCTGTCCACAATTTGCTCGGCCCGACCGCTTCGGCCGAGCTCGTGCGCGCCCAGACCGACACTTACGACCACGCGCTGCGCAACGTGCTCGAGCCGCATATGGTGGCGCTGCTCGAAGCCACGATGTGGCGGCAGATCCGCGATCCGGATTTCATGCTCGGCGCGCTGAAGACCTATCGCATGATGACCGGCCTGTCGCAGATGGACACCGACTTCGTGCAGAACTGGTGGGTGAACAGTCTGCCGG
>NZ_RZSV01000230.1:0-8619 GCF_004023205.1 Mesorhizobium sp. M1A.F.Ca.IN.020.03.2.1
GCCTCGGCAATTTCTATTCGATCCATGAGCTCTTGGAGACCGAGACTTTCGGCGGCAGGAAATGGCCGGGCGAGGTGCTGCGGCTGGCGATGCTGATGACGCATTACCGCGAGCCGATCGACTTTTCCGTGCGCAAGCTGGAGGAGGCGGAAAACACGCTGCGCAAATGGAAACGTGCGGCCGACCTTGCACCCGCGGCGGCGAGGGACCTGCCGGCATACGTGCTGGAGGCGTTGTCCGACGACCTCGCCACCTACACTGCCTTTCAGCGATTGACGCAGCTTGCCGGCGAGGCGGTGGAGTTCACTGGCGCCGGCGAGAACGCCGCCGCGGCTTCACTGAAAGCGGCGCTTGCCTTTCTGGGTTTCGATGTCGGCGCAGCGAAGGTGGACGAAACCGTGATCGCTGCGGCGATCGCCAGGCGTCTGAGGTTCATCGCCGATAAGAATTGGCCCGAAGGCGACCGCATCCGCGACGAGCTTCTGGCGCAGGGCGTTCAGCTCAAGGACGGCAAGGATCCGGTCACCGGCCAGCGCGTGACGACCTGGGAGATCAAGCGGTGAGGGTGGCGCAGGGGATCGTTTCAGGACTGGCGGAGGCCCCGGTGACGTCCAATCTCCCCCCTTGCGGGGGAGATGTCCGGCAGGACAGAGGGGGGTGCGAAGGAACTCCAGGGTTTGAGTTTTCCCACTCACACACCCGCTATTTCCTAGGAGGGCAGCACTCTCTCGTTGCTACGTCGGCGGGACAGCACCCCCCTCTGTCCTGCCGGACATCTCCCCCGCAAGGGGGGAGATTAGCTCGGGCGTGCGATTTCGTTAGTCGCAAACGTGAGGGCGTGTAGCTATGGTCACGACCTCGTTCCATCCCGTCAGCGCAATAACGCCAAGTCCATGCGGCGTGCCATGACGGATGCCGAGCTGAAACTTTGGAACGAGTTGCGTGCCCACCGCTTGATGGGCATGAGCTTCCGGCGGCAGGTGCCGATCGGGCCTTATATCGTTGATTTCGCGTGCTCGGCCCATCGCCTCATAGTCGAGGTCGATGGCAGCCAGCATGGCGATGCGGAACACTTAAACCGTGACGAGGCAAGAAGTGGCTATCTAGCTGCAAGCGGCTGGACCATCCTGCGCTTCTGGAACGACGACGTGATCCGCGATATCGACAATGTCTGCCAGCACATCGTCATTGCGGCCGGCCTGGCCGGCGCCGAAGTGCCGGAGACCGCAACGCAGGAGCTCGTTCCATGATCGATCATCTCGGCATCAGCGTTTCCGATTTCGAAAAGTCCAAGGCCTTCTACGACAAGGCGATGGCGCCGCTTGGCGCTTCGCTGCTCTACATGGTGCCGGAGGAATATACCGCCGGCGCCAAGGTCGGCGGCTATGGCCGCGACCGGCCGGTGTTCTGGCTGAGCGCGGGCAAGGAGAAGCCGAAGGACCATCAGCATGTCGCCTTCACCGCGCGCAGCCGCGCCGAGGTCGACGCTTTCCATGCCGCGGCCCTTGCGGCCGGCGGCAAGGACAATGGCGGGCCGGGGCTGCGTCCGCATTACCACCCCAATTATTACGGCGCCTTCGTCTTCGATCCCGACGGCAACAATGTCGAGGCGGTCTGCCATGATCCGGAGTGAGCTCGATGGGAGGGATCGATGAGCCTTGATAACCGGCCGGTCTATACGGGCGGGTGCCAGTGCGGCGCCGTACGTTTCCGCGTTGAGGGCGCGCTGGGCGATGCCTCGGTCTGCCATTGCCGCATGTGCCAGAAGGCGAGCGGCAATTTCTATCTGCCGCTGGTCTCGGTGCGCGGCGCCAGGCTCGACTGGACGCGCGGCGGGCCGAAGCGCTTCCGCTCGTCCAGCGCGGCATGGCGCGGCTTCTGCGCCGAATGCGGCACGCCGCTGACCTTCGAGGCGCCGGACGGCGTGGCGCTGGCGATCGCCGCCTTCGACGACCCGGCCGGCATCGCGCCAACCATCCAGTGGGGCGTCGAAGCGAAGCTTCCCTATGTCGACGGCGTTTCGAAACTGCCCTCCGAGGAGACGATGGGCGATATTTCGTCGGCGCCTTATCTCGCCGAGCTCGTCTCCTATCAACATCCCGATCACGACACGGACCAATGGCCGCCGGAGGAAAAACCATGACCGATGAAATTCGAACCGGCGGCTGCCAGTGCGGCGCCGTGCGCTTCCGCGTCCACGGCAAGCTCGGGCGCCCGTCCATCTGCCATTGCCGCATGTGCCAGAAACAGTTCGGCAATTTCTTTGGCGCCCTGGTGACGGTGCCGAAGGATGGCGTCGAATGGACCCATGAGGAGCCGAGCTATTTCCAGTCCTCGGTCAACATCGATCGCGGCTTCTGCCGCCGCTGCGGCACGCCGCTCACCTACCGCCAGCCGGGCGGGCTGGAGATCGCCATCGGTGCCTTCGACGATCGTTCGGACTTGGCGCCGCAGATCCAGGTCAACTACGCGGTGCGGCTGCCCTGGGTGGAGAAGATCTTCGAGGCGCCGGTCCACGACGACCCCGACTACTATCGACGGCAGGAGCAGATCATCTCCTTCCAGCATCCCGATCACGAGACGGCCAACTGGCCGCAGCAGGGACTGAAACTATGACGATCCACAGCAGCTCCTTGCGCACGCTCTATCCCGAGATCGAGCCGTTCGAAACAGGCATGCTCGATGTCGGTGATGGCCACACCATCTATTGGGAGCGCTGCGGCACCAAAGGCGCCAAGCCAGCCGTATTCCTGCATGGCGGCCCTGGAGGCACGATCTCGCCCAAACACCGGCGGCTGTTCGACTCGAAACTCTACGACGTCATCCTGTTCGACCAGCGCGGCTGCGGCAAGTCGACGCCCAATGCCTCGCTGGAAGCCAACACCACCTGGCATCTCGTCGCCGACATTGAACGCCTGCGCGAGATGGCGGGCTTCGACAAATGGCTGGTGTTCGGCGGCTCGTGGGGCTCGACGCTGGCGCTCGCCTATGCCGAAACGCATCCCGAGCGCGTCAGCGAGCTCGTCGTGCGCGGCATCTATACGCTCACCCGCGCCGAGCTCGAATGGTACTATCAGTTCGGCGTCTCCGAGATGTTTCCCGACAAGTGGGAGCGTTTTCTCGCGCCGATCCCCGAGGCCGAGCGCGGCGACATGATGGCCGCCTACCGCAAGCGGCTGGTGGGCACCGACCGCAAGGCGAAGGTCGAGGCGGCGCTTGCCTGGAGTCTGTGGGAAGGCGAGACGATCACGCTTTTGCCGGAGCCGGAAACCAGCACGCCTTTCGGCCAGGACGACTATGCCATCGCCTTCGCCCGCATCGAGAACCACTATTTCGTCCATGCCGGCTGGCTGGAAGAAGGACAGCTGCTGCGCGATGCCTGGAAGCTGAAGGACATCCCCGGCACCATCGTCCACGGCCGCTACGACATGCCGTGCCCGGCGCGCTATGCCTGGGCGCTGCACAAGGCCTGGCCGAAGGCGGATTTCCACCTCATCGAGGGCGCCGGCCACTCGTATTCGGAGCCGGGGATTCTGGACCGGCTGATCCGGGCGACGGATAAATACGCAGGCAAATAACCATGCAGGTTTGTGCTCTACGGCGCCCCCGGCGCGAAGGATCTCGACTTTTCGAGCTACAGCCATGATGAAGCAACGCCTCTACCTCTTCGACACCACGCTGCGCGACGGCCAGCAGACGCCGGGCATCGACTTTTCCGTCGAGGACAAGATCGCGATCGCCAAGCTGCTTGACGAATTCGGCATCGACTATGTCGAGGGCGGCTATCCCGGCGCCAACCCGACCGACACCGCCTTCTTCCATCAGAAGCGCACGGAAAGCGCGAAATTCGTCGCCTTCGGCATGACCAAGCGGGCAGGGGTTTCGGCCTCCAACGATCCGGGGCTGGCGGCGCTGGTGCAATCGAAGTCGGACGCGATCTGCTTCGTCGCCAAGAGCTGGGACTATCACGTGCGCGTGGCGCTCGGCTGCACCAACGAGGAGAACCTTGAGTCGATAAAGGTCTCGGTCCAGGCGGCGGTCGCCGCCGGCAAGGAGGCGATGGTCGACTGCGAGCATTTCTTCGACGGCTTCAAGGCCAATCCGGCTTACGCGCTGGCCTGCGCCAAGACGGCCTATGATGCCGGGGCGCGCTGGGTGGTGCTATGCGACACCAATGGCGGCACGCAGCCTTCGGAAGTGCGGGCCATCGTCGAGAAGGTGATCGCGGGCGGCATCCCTGGCGACCATCTCGGCATTCATGCCCATGACGACACCGGCCAGGCGGTGGCGAATTCCCTTGCCGCCGTTGAGGCCGGTGTGCGCCAGATCCAGGGCACGCTGAACGGCATCGGTGAGCGCTGCGGCAACGCCAATCTGGTCACAATCATCCCGACGCTCGCGCTCAAGCCGGCCTTCGCCGATCGCTTCGAGACAGGCATTTCGGCCGAAGCACTGACCGGCATTTCGCGGCTCTCCCGCGCTTTCGACGAGTTGCTCAACCGCGCGCCGGAAGCTCAGGCGCCCTATGTCGGCTCATCCGCCTTCGCCACCAAGGCGGGTATCCATGCCTCGGCGCTGGCCAAAGAGCCGGCGACTTACGAGCATGTGCCGCCGGAAGCCGTGGGCAACCGCCGCCGTGTCATGGTCTCCGACCAGGGCGGCAAGGCCAATTTCCTCGCCGAATTGAAGCGGCGCGGCATCGACGTGCCGAAGGACGACAGCCGGCTCGACGCGCTCATCGCCATCGTCAAGGAGCGCGAGGCCGAAGGCTACGCCTATGAGGGCGCCGACGCCTCCTTCGAGCTCTTGGCCCGCAAGACGCTGCACGGCCTGCCGGAGTTCTTCAACGTCACCTCGTTCCGCTGCATGGTCGAGCGCCGCTTCGATGCCAATGGCAACCTGAAGACCGTGTCCGAGGCGATCGTGAAGGTGATGGTCGACGGCGAGGAGAAGATGTCGGTGGCCGAAGGCCACGGCCCGGTCAACGCGCTCGACATCGCGCTGCGCAAGGATCTCGGCAAGTATCAGAACGAGATCGTCGACCTCGAGCTCGCCGACTTCAAGGTGCGCATTCTCAACGGCGGCACCGAAGCCATCACCCGAGTGCTGATCGAATCGCACGATTCCACCGGCGCCCGCTGGTGGACGGTCGGCGTATCGGAAAACATCATCGACGCCTCCTTCCAGGCGCTGATGGATTCGATCATCTACAAGCTGATGAAGAACCGTGATATGGCTGGCTTAGTCGCGGCGGAGTAGGTTGAACCATCATCAAAAGTCCATTGATCCATCAGAATTTTGCGATGGTCTTGGACGGTCCCCTGGGCCATAGCGTTGGGCCATGGTCACCGCAACAGCCGATCTCGATCAAGACGCCAAGGCCCGCCGCGGCTTCCTTTTGGCCCTCGGCGCCTATTTCCTCTGGGGGCTGTTGCCCTTCTACATGAAAGCGGTGGCGCACCTGCCTCTGATCGAGGTGATCTCGCACCGGATCGTTTGGTCGGTGCCGATCGCCGCTGCCGTGCTGGTCTGGGCCGGCCGCACCGCCGACTTCAAGGCCGCGATCCGCTCGCCGAAAAGCCTCGCCATGGCGGCGCTGACGGCGACGCTCATCTCGGTCAACTGGGGCATCTATGTCTGGGCGATCGCAGTCGACCGCACGGTCGAGACGGCGCTCGGCTACTATATTAACCCGCTGGTCAGCGTGGTGGTCGGCGCCGTTCTCCTCGGCGAACGGCTCGACCGGCTGCAGATCGCGGCGGTGGCGCTGGCCGCCATTGCGGTGACCGTGCTTACTGTCGAGGCCGGCAAATTACCCTGGGTATCGCTGGCATTGGCCTTCTCCTTCGCCGCCTACGGCTTCTTCCGCAAGACGCTGCCGATCGGGCCGAGCCAGGGCTTTCTGCTCGAAGTTCTTTTGCTGTCGGTGCCGGCGCTTTGCTACATTGCCTACCTGATCGCCGCGGGACAGGACCATTTCATCTCCAGCACCGGCGCCGACACCGCGCTGCTGATCGGCTGCGGCCCGGTGACCGCGGTGCCGCTTCTGCTCTTTGCCTTCGGCGCCAGGCTTTTGCGCCTCTCCACCATCGGCATCATGCAATATATCGCGCCGACGATGGTGTTCCTGATCGCCGTCCTGATCTTCGATGAGCCGTTCGGCACCACGCAGGCCATAGCTTTCGCCCTTATCTGGACTGCGCTGGCCATGTACAGCTGGTCGATGTTCAGAGGGCGCGAGGTTCGCCAGGCGGGTCCCGCGACGAGGTGAGGGCGGCAAATGTACCAGCTTTATATCGGCAACAAGAACTATTCGTCCTGGTCGCTGCGGCCTTGGCTGCTGATGCGGACCCTCGACATTCGCTTCGAGGAGCGGCTGACGCCGTTCCCGACCGGTTCAAGTTTCAGCCTCTTCCGGTCATTCTCGCCGAATGGCCGCGTGCCCTGCCTGGTCGACGATGGCTGGGCGGTGTGGGATTCGCTCTCGATCGTCGAATATCTGGCAGAGCGTCATCGAGGCGTCTGGCCGGCCGATGCGAAAGCGCGCGCATGGGCGCGCTCCGCCGCCGCCGAAATGCATTCGAGCTTTACCGCGCTGCGCAATGACTGCCCGATGAGCTGTGGCGTGCGCGTCAATCTGGCATCGATGTCCGATGCGCTGAAGCACGATCTCTTCCGCCTGGGCGACTTGTGGAACGACGGCCTTGCGCGCTTCGGCGGACCGTTCCTAGCCGGAGACCACTTCACCGCGGTCGATGCTTTCTTCGCTCCGGTCGTTTTCCGGGCACAGTCCTATGGACTGGCATTCGAGGGCGCCGCCGCTGCTTATCCCAAGCGGTTGCTCGATCTGCCTGCCATGCGCGAATGGTATGCGGCCGGTCTCGCCGAGACATGGCGCGAGCCGGACCATGAGGCGGAAGTCCGCGCGGCCGGTACTGTCGTCGAGGATCTGCGCGCGAGCGCATAAGACGCTAAATCCGGCCCAGCCGTCGCACGACCATGTAGACGATCCCGGCGACGACGACCGCTATCGCCGTCACCACCCAGAAGCCGAGCGCCGTGTCGACCAGCGGGAGCCCGCCGACATTCATGCCGAACAGGCCGGAGATGATGGTCATCGGCAGCAGCACCGCGGTCATGACGGAGAGGATGTAGAGCAGCTGGTTCAACCGCTCAGTCAGCTTCGCCATTGACTCGTCCTGCAGCTGCTCGCCGTCATGATGCAGCGGATGCGCGCGGCCTTGCCGCCATATCGCCGATCGCTTCCGTTAGGATAAGCCTCCACGTCTGAGCGAGCCGCTGCCGCTCAGACCAGATAAGATGGGCCGCCCATGAAAGGGAAAGCCCGCCCCTGGCAATCTGGGACGGGCTGGCCTTCGCTAGCAGCCTTCGGTGGTCTTTTTCATCTGGCCAGGCGCGGCCGTTTTCGCATCGGTATCCTGCTGTCCGGGAGCTGCCTGCTTCGCGCTGCCGGTCTGCTGGCCAGGCGCGCAGTCCTTTGCCGAATTGGTCGCGCCCGTGGTGGTCGAGTCGGTGTCCTGTGTGCTGGGTGTCGTTGTCGTGGTGGTCGTCGTCGTGGACGATCCGCTGGTGGTGCTGCTGGATTGCGCCATCGCAAGGCCGGCGGACATGGCCACAATGGCTGAAGCGAGAAGAAGCCGTTTCATTCATCATCTCCTGGAAGCGGCAATGTCCCTTCTGTTATGAAACAGCGAAAGGAAGCGGCGGTTCCCTTGGCTGTAGCCGGTGGTGACCAGGAAGGAGCCGGTGCTCTACCGGACGAGGCCGAGCGTGACCTGAGCGCCGGCAGGCGCCTGCGCGAAGGCAAGTCCAGCCCGCGGCTGGCGCCAGTGATAAAAGCATCGAGACTGAACAGTCCTACTCCTGCTGTCCCGCCAACGCCGCCTGAACGGCCGCCATTCCGGGATCGCGACCCTTGAGCAGATCGTCGATCGACCATGGCGCGGCAATGTCGGGCTCCAGCGTCTTGAGCGCAACCGGCTTGCGGCCCTTGCCTTTGTCGATGGTGGCGACAAGCACGGGCGTCGTGCCCGTGGCGGAACTCGGTTGCGCCATGCCGACGAAACAATCGGCGTAGGCCTTGCAGCCGTTTTGAAGGTCATAGCGCTGCGTCGCGGACTGCAGCATGAGGCCCGAATGCGGCAGCGTCACCTGCTGCTGATCGGCGAAGAACATCATGCGGTCGCCGGGCGCTTCGCCGACCAGTGTGACCCTGTCCCCGCCAGCCTGCTTGAGATAGGCGACGTCGACAATTCCCGCCGAAAAGGTAATCGGGCTTTCCAGCACGAACAGCCGTCCCGGCGGTTTGACGCGGGACGGCCAGGAACTGAGCGCATCGCGGGTCAGCATCAAGTTGCCGCCGGTGTTGAAGCGCATGTCGAGGACGAGGTTCTTGCGGCCGAGGCGGACCCGGGCGGCTTCGACCTCAGCCAGGAAATCGGCGATCTTCCCGGTCTTGCCGTCGACGTTGCGTCTGATCTCGGCGACGATGCCATCGAGTTCGGGCGCATCGCGCCAGCGGAACGGCTGTTCCTGATCCTGCAGCGGCCAGGGCGCGCGGCCCTTGGGAAAAATCTTCACCCAGTCGCGGCGCTGCGG
>NZ_RZSV01000231.1:0-8600 GCF_004023205.1 Mesorhizobium sp. M1A.F.Ca.IN.020.03.2.1
TCACTATGCTTGGCCTCGTCGCCTTGGCGCTCTCGATCGTCTCGCAGATCGGCGATCTGTTCGAATCCTGGGTCAAGCGCCGGCACGGCTGCAAGGATTCGAGCAATCTCATTCCCGGCCATGGCGGCGTCATGGACAGGGTGGACGGGCTTGTCGCGGCTGCGTTCGCCCTGTACGTCATCGGTTGGATTGCGGCGGGCGCCGACCATCCGGCAATGGGGCTGTTTCCGAACTGACTGGCGTCGCCAATGGGCGAAAACGACGCGTGCCAGGGATTCGCCCGGATTGATGCCACAGTCGCGGCGGACTGTCGCGCTGGGCGAATTTTGAGGGCATGACTTGAACGAGATTCTTCACGCGCTCTTCAGCACGCAAGGCTTTGTCCTCGGCACCCTTGTGCCGTTCCTGTTCGTGCTCACCGTCGTGGTGTTCGTGCATGAGATGGGCCACTACCTCATCGGCCGCTGGTGCGGCATCGGCGTCAAGGCTTTTGCCATCGGCTTCGGCCCGGAGCTCTTCGGTTTCAACGACCGCCACGGAACCCGCTGGAAGCTTTGCGCCATTCCGCTTGGCGGCTACGTGAAATTCGTCGGCGACATGAACGCGACATCGAGCCAGCCGAGCACCGAGGACCTCGAATCGCTGAGCGAGGCCGAGCGCGAGGTCGCCTTCCACACCCAGCCGATCTGGAAACGCGCGGCGACCGTCGTCGCCGGGCCGCTGTTCAATTTCCTGCTGACGATCGCCGTGTTCGCGGTGCTGTTTTCGCTCTATGGCCGCCCGGTGATGGAGCCTATGGTGGCCGAAGTCAGCGCCGGCAGCCCGGCGGCGCGGGCGGGCATTCAGCCCGGCGATCGATTCGTCAGAGTCGACGGCAACAAGGTGGAGACCTTCGCCGACGTTCAACGCCTGGTTTCGGGCCGCGCCGGCGACGCCATCACCTTCACCATGTTGCGCGACGGCAAGGAAATCACCGTCACCGCGACACCGGAACCGATGGAGCAGCAGGATGCGCTGGGCAACAAGGTCAAGGTCGCGATCATCGGCGTGGCCAACAATGCGGAGCTCGGGCAGCCGCGACTGGTCTCCTACACGCCCGCGGGCGCGCTGGCGGCGGCTGTCGAGGAAACCGGGCATGTGATCGAGCGCACCGGGCAATTTCTGCAACGTTTCGTAGTCGGGCGCGAGGACAAATGCCAACTCGGCGGCCCGATCAAGATCGCGAAAATGTCGGGTCAGGCGGCCAAACTCGGTTTCGAATGGCTGGTGCAGCTTGTTGCATTCCTGTCAGTCGGGATAGGGATTCTCAATCTGCTACCGATTCCCCCTCTCGACGGCGGCCACCTCTTGTTCTACGGCGTGGAGGCCGTCATAAGGCGGCCCGTGTCGGAGCGGATGATGGAGATGGCCTACCGGACCGGTCTCCTTCTGGTGCTCGGATTTATGGGTTTCGTTTTTTGGAATGATCTGTTTGGGTGCTGAAATCATGAAGGAATTTGGCTTCGGCCCCACCCATATTGAGACGCCGTTTACCATGCGTGGGGATATGCGTGACACGAAAGCCACGCAACAGGGTTAAGTAAATACAAATTAACCGGGAGCCTTGCGTGTAGGGGAAATCCGGTTAATACGGTAAGGGAAAATACCGCACGTCCGGTTTTCTCGCCGTGGGGACTACGAGAAAAAGGTACAAAAGCCCGATGAAGGCAGCATCCAAGTTTCTGAGCGCCGCGTCCGCGGCGGCTTTGTCCGCCGCCCTGGTTTTGCCAGGCGCGCTCGCAGTGCAGTTCGTTGCCACATCGGTAGCCGAAGCAGCAGTGGTCAGCAGGGTCGAGGTCAGCGGCAACCAGCGTGTCGATGCCGAAACCATCCGCAATTACATCGCGATCAAGCCCGGCAAGGCGTTTTCAAGTGCCGATATCGATAGCGCCGTGAAGGCGCTGTTCGGCACCGGGCTGTTCTCGGACGTCCAGATCAATCAGGTCGGCTCGACCCTGGTCGTCAAGGTTTCCGAATACAAGGTCGTCAACCAGGTCCTGTTCCAGGGCAACAAGAAGCTCAAGGACAACGCGCTCCAGGCCGCTGTCCAGCTGAAGCCGCGCGCGACCTTCTCGCAGCAGGCGCTCGACGCCGACGTCGAGGCGGTCAAGGCTGCCTATCGGCGTATCGGCCGCGACGACGCCGCCGTGACCACCCAGATCATGGACCTCGGCGACAATCGCGTGAACGTGGTCTTCAACATTAACGAAGGCGCGCGCACGCAGATCGCGGCGATCAATTTCGTCGGCAACAGCGCTTTTTCCAGCCGTCGCCTGTCGGACGTCATCAACACCAAGCGTTCGTCCTGGCTTTCATTCGTGCTGCGCGACGACGTCTATGACGAGGACAAGCTGCGCGCCGACCAGGAGTTGCTGCGCCGCTTCTACTACAATCACGGTTACGCCGACTTCCAGGTCGTTTCGGCCGTCGGTGAGTTGGATGAAGCCACCAACAAATACACGGTCACGATCACCGTGCAGGAGGGCGAGCGCTACAACTTCGGCGACATCAGTGTCGAGAGCACGATTCCCGAGGTCGACTCAAAGTCGCTGGAATCGGTGGTCCAGACGCACAAGGGCGATGTTTACAACGCCAAGGACGTCGAGGACACGATCGTTGCGCTCACTGAAAAGGTCGCCGGCTCAGGCTATGCGTTTGCCCAGGTGACGCCGCGCGGCGACCGCAATTTCGAGAATCACACGATCTCGGTCGTCTACACCATCGACCAAGGCACCAAGGCTTATATCGAGCGTATCGAAATCCGCGGCAACGACCGCACGCGCGACTATGTCATTCGGCGCGAATTCGATGTCAGCGAAGGCGATGCGTTCAACCAGGTGCTTATCCAGCGCGCGAAGAAGCGCCTGGAAGCTCTGGATTATTTTCAAAAAGTCGACATCTCGACCGTCCCCGGGTCCGCTCCGGATCAGGTTGTCCTGGTGGTCGATGTGGTCGAGAAGTCGACCGGTGAGTTCTCGGTCGGCGCCGGCTATTCAACCGGCGGCGACACGCCGGGTCCGTCCGTCGAAGGCTCGATCACCGAGCGCAACTTCCTCGGCCGCGGCCAGTACATCAAGCTGTCGGCCGGCGGCGGCAAGAACTCGCGCGACTACGCGATCTCCTTCACCGAGCCGTATTTTCTCGGCCGGCGCATCGCGGCGGGCTTCGACATCTACAAGTCGACCAGGGAATACAACAACCACTACGACAGCGATACCACGGGCGCGACTATCCGCTTCGGTCTGCCGATCACGGACAGTATTTCGACGCAGCTGGCGTATAATATCTCGCAAGAGAAATATAAGGTCGACGACAGTTGCGGCCCCACGAGCCCTGCTGATCCGGACGGCACGTGCACTATTTCGCCGGCTATCTTGGAAGGCGTAGCTCAAAGTCCGTGGATTAAGTCGTCGGTCAGCCTCGGGCTAGTCTACAACACCATCGACGATATGAAGAACCCGCATGAAGGGCTCTACGTCACTGGTACGACCGAGGTTGCCGGTCTCGGTGGTGACGCCAAGTGGGTGAAGTTGACAGGGCGCGCAAGCGTCTACCAAACGCTGTCCGAGCAGCTCGATCTGGTCGGTCTGATCTCCGGTGGCGCTGGCCATATCGCCGGGTATGGCAACGATGGTCTGCGCATCTTCGACCAGTTCCAAAGCACTGATCGTATGATCCGTGGCTTCGAATATGGCGGCATCGGCCCTGTAGATACCAATACGGGTGACCATCTCGGTGGCACGACCTATTTCAATGCCTCGGCCGAAGCCCAGTTCCCGTTGCCGGCTATTCCGGAAAGCTTTGGCTTGCGGGGCGCGGTGTTTGCCGATGCTGCAACGCTCTATGGCAGCGCAATTCATACTGCAGGCGTCACCCAGTCCTCGACCGATATGAAGCTGCGCGCTTCGGTCGGTGTCGGGCTGATGTGGGCGTCACCGTTCGGTCCGATCCGAATCGACTATGCGATCCCGGTGAAGAAGGAACCGACCGACGACGTGCAGGAATTCAACTTCGGCATAGCGACCCGTTTCTAATCCGCGGGTTACGATGTTTCCGGGTCGTGTGATGGCCCGGAATCGACTGATCCGACCTAGCTGGATAATGTTTGTGGAATGACCGATCCGGTGTTCTTCGCGCCTTCACGCCGGTATACGGCTGGCGAGGTCGCGAATCTGACCGGCGCCAATCTTATTGATTCCTCGCAGGCCGACATCGCCATCGACGCGCTGGCGCCCGCCAATGAGGGTGGCGACGGTGCGCTCGTCTTTGTCGACGGCAAGCGCAATTTCGCGGCTGCCGTTCTCTGTCCTGCCGACTTCGCCAACAGGGCGCCGCAGGGGATTGCGGTGCTGGCGCATCCGCGCCCGCAGCAGGCCTTCGCCATGGTGGGGCGGCTGCTCTTTCCGCAGGCCGCCACGCCCGGGCCGATGACCGGCGAAATTGGCATTTCGCCGCAAGCGCATATCGACCCGTCCGCGCATGTCGAAGCCGGTGCGATCGTGGAGGCAGGTGCCGTGATCGGTCCCGGCGCTGCCATCGGGAGCGGCACGGTCATTGCGCCCCATGCCGTCATTGGCCGCTCATGCAAGATAGGTCGTGATGGCTATGTCGGTCCGGGCGCCAGCATCCAATATGCGCTGATCGGCAACCGCGTCATCATTCATGGCGGTGCAAGGATCGGTCAGGATGGGTTCGGCTTCGTGGCCGGCGCCAAGGGACCTGAGCGCGTGCCGCAGATCGGCCGCGTCATCATCCAGGACGACGTCGAGATCGGCTCCAACTCGACCGTCGATCGCGGTGCGATGTCCGACACGATCATCGGACAAGGTACCAAGATCGACAATCTGGTGCAGATCGCCCACAATGTTCGTATCGGCCGCAATTGCATTATAGCCGGGCTTTCGGGTATTTCCGGTTCCGTCGTCGTCGGCGACAACGTCACCATGGGTGGCGGCGTCGGCCTCGCCGATCATTTGACCATCGGTCCCGGGGCCAAGCTTGCTGCGAGAAGTGGATTCATGAGCAACGTGCCGGCGGGCGAGGTCTGGGGAGGCTATCCGGCGCAGCCAATGGCGGAAGCCATGCGTGAGATCGCGATGCTGCGCAGGCTGGCCAGGACGCGCAAGCAGGGCGACGGAAATGGCTGACACGGTTGCGACGACACTTGAGGCGGTCGACATAATGGGGCTGATGAAGCTCCTGCCGCACCGTTATCCGTTTCTGCTGATCGACCGCATCGTCGAAATCGACGGCGACGACTCCGCGGTCGGCATCAAGAACGTGACTATCAACGAACCGCATTTCCAGGGCCATTTCCCGCAGCAGCCGGTCATGCCGGGCGTGCTCATCATCGAGGCCATGGCCCAGACCGCCGGCGCGATCTGCATTCGCAGCCTCAATGCGGAAAAGCCGTCGCTGGTTTATTTCATGACCATCGACAACGCGAAGTTCCGCAAGCCGGTCGTCCCCGGCGATCAGCTCAGGATCCACGTCAAGAAGATCAAGAAGCGCGGCAACCTGCTGAAATTTGCCTGCGAGGCGATGGTGGATGGCGCAAAGGCCGCCGAAGCCGAAGTTTCGGCTATGATGGTCACCGGCTGACGGTTTCTAATGCTCATGAAAGTTCAGACATCAATCCACCCTTCCTCGGTCGTCGAAGAAGGCGCCCAGCTCGGCGAAGGTGTGCGTATCGGACCCTTCTGCCATGTCGGCGCCGATGCCGTCATCGGCGATCGCGTCGAGCTGGTCAGCCATGTCTCGGTGATGGGCGCGACCACCGTCGGCGGCTCGACCAAGGTCTATCCAATGTCGACGCTCGGGGCGCCGCCGCAGAACACCAAGCACAAGGGCGGGCGCACGACGCTGGTCATCGGCGGAAATTGCACCATCCGCGAAGGCGTCACCATGCATGTCGGCACCGATTCCAGCCGCGGCGAGACGGCGATCGGCGACAATGGCAATTTCCTGGCCTATGCCCACATTGCCCATGACTGCGTCGTCGGCAAGAATGCCACCTTCGCCAATGGGGCGACGCTCGGCGGGCATTGCGAGATCGGCGACAATGTCTATATCGGCGGCCTGACCGCCGTGCATCAGTTTGTCCGCGTCGGCGACAACGCCTTTATCGGCGGCTGCTCGGCGGTCGTCGGCGACGTCATTCCCTATGCGATCGCCGTCGGCAATCGCGCCAAGCTGCGCGGTCTCAACGTCATCGGCCTGAAGCGCTCCGGCCTGCCGCGCGCCGAAATCTACATGCTGCGAAGGGCTTACAGGGCGATTTTCGACCACTCCCGCACGGTCGGGGAGAATGTCGAGATCGCCAAGGCGGAGTTCGCCTCGTCACCGACGGCCATGAAGATGATCGACTTCATCACCAGTCGCGGCAAGCGGCATTATGCCGTCCCGCCGCTGAAGGGCGGTGGCGGCGATGACGATGGCGATGACGAGGGCTGAGCCCGCCGGGTCAGGGCTTGCACTCGCGCCGGGCTCCAGGGTCGGCATCATCGCCGGTGGCGGCAGCCTGCCGGTCGAAGTGGCGGAAGGTCTGGTCAGACAGGGACATTCGCCTTTCATCATCCTGGCCGAGGGCGAGGTGGATCGCGAAGCGGACTTTGCCGCCTACGAGCAGGCGACGCTTGCGCTCGAAGACATCGGCTTCCTGCTTCCCTTGCTGAAGCGCGAAGGCATTAGCCACCTGGTTCTTGCCGGCGAGATCAAGCGCAGGCCGCGGCTTGCGAAGATACGTCCAACGCTCAGTCTGCTGACGATAATCCCCTCCGTGGCAATGGCGCTGGCCCGCGGCGACGACGGGCTTCTGAAGGTTCTGACGCGCGGGCTGGAAAGGCGCGGTATCACCGTGGTCGGAGCGCATGAGATCGTTCCAGATCTCGCTGCCGGCGAGGGCATGCTGACCAAGGCGGGACCAAAGCAATCGGACTGGCGCGATATCGAGGCGGGCCGCGCGGCGGCCAAGGCAATCGGCGAGCTCGACATCGGCCAGGCGGCGATTGCAATTGGGGGGCGGGTTATCGCGTTGGAAGGCATCGAAGGCACTAAGGGCCTGCTCGAGAGGACGCGCGAATTGCGCGGGCACGGCAGGCTCGCCGGCAAGACGCGCGGCGTACTCGTCAAATGCGCCAAGCCAGGGCAGGAGCTGCGCGCCGACTTGCCCTCGATAGGCCCGCAGACGGTCGAGGCCGCACACGCGGCCGGCCTTGCCGGCATCGCCGTCGAAGCCGGCCGCTCGCTCATTCTCGAAAGCCCGGTGACTCTCGCGCGGGCCGATGCGCTTGGCTTGTTCATCGTCGGATTTACCGCGACGGAGCCGACCGATGGCCAGTGAGAGGCCGCTCAAGATCGCCATCGTCGCGGGCGAGGAATCGGGCGACTTGCTCGGCGCCGACATCGTGCGTGCGCTCGAGAAGACCACCGGCCGTAAGATCCGGCTCGTCGGCATCGGCGGCCGGCATCTGCAGGACCTGGGGCTGACACCGCTCTTCGACGGCAGCGAGATCGCGCTGATGGGCTTCAGCGCCGTCTTGCGCGACCTGCCGCGGCTGATGCGCCGGATCAGTCAAACAGCCGGCGCCATCGCGGCGGAGCGGCCGGATTGCCTGATCACCATCGACAGCCCTGATTTTTCGCTGCGGGTCGCCAAAAGGGTCCGCGCCGCCGCGCCCGCTATCCCGATCGTCCATTATGTCTGCCCGAGCGTGTGGGCATGGCGGCCGGGCAGGGCGGCGGCGATGAAGCCCTATGTCGATCACATCCTCTGCATCCTGCCCTTCGAAGTGAAGGCGCTCACCCGACTTGGTGGGCCCCCCGGCACCTATGTCGGCCACCGGCTGACCCAGGATCCCGGCGTGCTTGGCGCCGCGAAGGCGCAGAGCTTGCCGCGGGACCTGTCGGAGGATCGCGTGAAGACGCTGCTCGTGCTGCCCGGCTCGCGCCGCGGCGAGGTGCGCCGGCTGATCGAGCCGTTCGGCAAAGCGATGTCGGTCTTGCATCAGCGCGGTCACCGCTTGCGGCTGATGCTGCCGACGGTGCCGCATGTCGCCGACCTGGTGAAAACATCTGTCACGCGGTGGGACGAGAAGCCCGAGATCATCACCGATCCGGAGCGCAAATGGTTGGCTTTCGGCAAGGCCGATGCGGCTCTGATCGCCTCCGGAACCGTTTCGCTCGAGCTTGCGCTTTGCGGTGTTCCAATGGTCTCCAGCTACAAGCTCGATCCGATCGCGAGGGAGCTGCTGCAGCATCTGGTGACGACCTGGTCGGCGCTGCTGCCCAATTTGATCGCCGATCGCGCGCTGGTGCCGGAGTTCTACGATCAGTATGTCAGGCCGGAGAACCTGGCGCGTCAGCTGGAAGCCCTGTTTGCCGATACCGGCATGCGCGCCTGGCAGCGGGCAGGTTTCGCCGAAATCGCCAGGCGCATGGCGACCGACAGGCCGTCGGGCGAGATTGCTGCCGAGGTGGTGCTGGGGTGCATCAAGAAAGCGAATAGGGAGTAGCGAATAGCGAGCAGGCTAGGCGCGAGCGCCGACGGGTTTCTTTCACTG
>NZ_RZSV01000232.1:0-8538 GCF_004023205.1 Mesorhizobium sp. M1A.F.Ca.IN.020.03.2.1
GGCAAGGAGGGCGCAAAATTCTGCGCCATCAACATCCTGGCGCAGGCCAAGGCAGCACTTGGCGATCTCGAAAAAATCCGCCGGCTGGTCAAGATCACGGTCTTCGTCGCCTCGGCGCCGGACTTCGTCGAGCAGCATCTGGTCGCCAACGGCGCCTCCGACTTCCTCGTCGCGGTCCTCGGCGAACGTGGCAAGCACGCTCGCTCCGCCGTCGGCACTGCGTCGCTCCCGCTCAATGCCGCGGTCGAGATCGAAGCGATCTTCGAAGTCGAGTAAAACGAGCCTGACATGACCGACCTTTCCTGGTTGATTGCCCGCCCCGTCGCGCATCGCGGCTTCCACGACATGAACAAGACACGCTGGGAGAATACGATGTCGGCCTTCGCCGCGGCAGCCGACCGCGGTTACGCGATCGAATGCGACGTGCATATCTCGTCCGACGGCGTTCCCGTCATCATCCACGACTGCGACCTGAAACGACTGACAGGCGAGGATGGCTTCGTCTGGCAACGCACCGCGGCCGAGCTCACCGCGCTCAAGGTGGGCGGCACGAAAGATCATGTGCCGACGTTGCAGGAGGGGCTCGACCTGATCGACGGACGCGTGCCGCTGGTGGTCGAGCTGAAAGGTGTTCCCGGCCACGACAAAGGATTGGTCGCGAGCGTCGGCAGGCTGCTCAAGCGCTACACTGGCAAGGTGGCGATCATGTCGTTTGACCATTGGCTGATCCGCGACTTCGCCAAGGAGGCGCCGGGCATTCCCGGCGGGCTCACCGCCTACGGCAAGGACGACCAGCTGATCGAGGCGCATTTTGCCATGCTGGCGCACAACCTCGCCTTCACCTCTTACGCCGCCGGCGATCTGCCGAACCCGTTCGTCAGCTTCGTGCGCGAAAAGCTCAAGATGCCGGTCATCACCTGGACCGTGCACGACCAGCCGGCGGTCGACCTCACCTTCAAATATGCCGACCAGATGACCTTCGAGGGCTTTGAGCCGGACCTGGTCAAGGTCGCCTAGAGCTGGATGATTTCAGGTCGAACGACCTGGATCAGATCCGAGCATGATGCCGTCCGAAAACCGCTTCGCACTTTCGGCATCATGCTGTGAGGCAGTGCCTGAAACGTGACTTGTAGCTGCCCTGAGGACGCTTAAATAAGCCGGATGGATCAGGGTGACGACGACGATGGACCGACAGCGAATGCGGACTATTCGGTCCGCATCGCGACCACCATCGGCGCATTCACCTGCGATGAATGGAACAGCTTCGCCGGAACCGCGCGCGGCGACAGAGCAAACGGCTACAACCCGCTCGTTTCATTCGGTTTTCTGAGCGCGCTTGAGGATTCTGGCTGTGCCGTGCGGCGCACCGGCTGGCAGGGTCATCACCTCAGGCTCGAGACGGCGCAAGGCAAGCTGCTGGGCGCCGTGCCTTGCTATCTCAAATCGCACAGTCAGGGCGAATATGTCTTCGACCACGGCTGGTCGGACGCGTTCGAGCGCGCAGGTGGGCGCTATTATCCGAAGCTGCAATGCTCGGTGCCGTTCACGCCCGTCACCGGCCCTCGCCTGCTCGTAAGCAGGGGCGAGGACGAAGGCGCGGTGAGGGCCGGCCTCGCCGCCGGCCTGAAATTGGTGACCGACAAGCTCGGCGTGTCTTCCGCGCATGTCACCTTCGCCGCCGAGCCCGACATTGCGACGCTCGAAGCAGCGGGTTTCCTGCACCGGACCGACCAACAGTTCCATTTCTTCAACGAAGGCTTTTCGAGCTATGATGACTTCCTCGCCACGCTCGCTTCACGCAAGCGTAAGGCGATGAAAAAGGAGCGTCGCGAGGCGCTGGCCGACGGCATCAGCATCGATTGGCTGACCGGCAGGGACATCACCGAACGCGTCTGGGACGATTTCTTCGCTTTCTACATGGATACCGGCGGCAGGAAATGGGGCCGCCCTTATCTCAACCGCCAGTTCTTCTCGCTGATCGGCGAGCGCATGGCCGAGGACATTCTCCTGGTCATGGCCAAGCGCAACGGCCGCTACATTGCGGGCGCCATCAACTTCATCGGGTCCGACGCGCTTTACGGCCGCAACTGGGGCTGCATCGAGGATCACCCCTTCCTGCATTTCGAGGTCTGCTACCATCAGGCGATCGACTTCGCGATCGAGCGCAAATTGAAGGTGGTGGAGGCCGGCGCGCAAGGCGAGCACAAGTTGGCGCGCGGCTACCAGCCGGTGACCATGCATTCGGCGCACTACATCGCCCATCCTGGCCTGCGCAACGCGGTCGCCGACTACCTTCGCCGCGAGAGGCGCGAGGTGGAGCGGATGGGGGACTATCTCGAAGAGCACACCCCGTTCCGCAAGGATCTCAAGGAATAGCTCGGGCCTTGCCATCCACAGTCATTGCGGCTTTCGGGCCGCGATCGGAACGAGGAACGAAAAGCAGGCAACCAGGAAGAAAATGCCGCCGCCAAGCGCCAGCAGATCGCCTGCGCGCGACGCGGCGGCGATGAAGAACAGCGCCGACACAATGAACAACAGCCATCCGGCGACGATCCACTTCACAGTCGCTCCATCCTGACATTGACGTATCAGACGACAACACCTGCGATCATGCAACAGCGATGGCCGACCGCGCTGCCGACAGATCGGCTCAATCGTCTTGCCGCTCGGAAGCGGCTTCGCTACACCGGACGACGACCTAATCCGGAGTGCCCGCCATGGCCGAAGCCTACGATCCCGGCAACATCTTTGCGAAAATCCTGCGCGGCGAAATCCCCTCGCACCGCATCTATGAGGACGATGCGGTCGTAGCCTTCATGGATGTGATGCCGCAAGGAGTCGGCCACACGCTGGTGGTGCCGAAGGCGCCGTCGCGCAATATCCTCGACGCCGATCCGGCAACATTCGGTCCGCTGTTTGCCGTGGTGCAGAAGGTGGCGGTTGCCGTGAAAAAGGCCTTCAACGCCGACGGCGTCACCTTGATGCAATTCAACGAGCCGGCCTCCGGGCAGACCGTCTACCATCTCCATGTCCACGTCATTCCGCGCTTCGACGGCGTGCCGCTGAAGCCTCATTCCGGGCAGATGGAAAAGCCGGAAGTGCTGGCCGAGAACGCCGGCAAGATCCGCGCGGCACTGGGAAACTAAAGCGCGCGGCCCCGTCGCCGTTGAAGGCCGACTGACAGCCTCGCACTGACGATCCTATATCGGTTTGCCGCGACAACCCCGGCGCGTTTTTCCCCGGCCGGCCGCGTGCGGCGCCCGGATGCGACCGTTTGCACTCGAATCGTTTGGTTAGGAAATATCGAACCATCTCGCTGTAGAACGCTGAGGCGTGGCGAGCTATTGGGTTTCAAACCATGGACAATTCGGTTGCGGCGTCGAACCCCCTTGCGAGGATGGCTGGCGGACGGGCTTTTCTGATCGCCATGGCACACGCCTTTCGACGACACAGATTGCTTCACGCCTTGGCCGTCGGCGCTCTGCTTCTGGCAATAGCGATCGGCATGCGCACCGGAAACATGCCGGATTTCGGCATATTGAAAGAATACATTGAGTACCTTTTGATCGCTTTCTGGATCTGCGGTTGCGTCTTTGCACTTGGGATCTTTCTCCACCTTGCGCTGGTCAAACGGGATCCCGAACCGCTCGGCACCTTCCTGAAATCGCTGGGCAGCTTTTTCGGCGACGCCGAACGCACGGCCAACAGCCTCAACGGCCTGACCGCCAGCATCGCCTTCGTATCCGCCGTCGGTGTTCTGAAAGGAGCCATCGCAATCCTCTCCCCTTTTGCATGGGACAAGGCGCTGGCCCACGCCGATCGGATCCTGCATTTCGGTAGAGCCCCGGACGAATGGCTGTGGTTTGTCGTCCAGTCGCCATTTGCATTGAGGATGCTCAATCTCGCCTACAATTTCTGGTTCATCGTGCTCATCGCCACGGTTTTCACCGCCTGCATCACGCGCAAAGATACGAAGCTGCGTCATCAGTTCCTGATGAGCTTCATGCTGATATGGACGCTTGGCGGCTTCTTCCTGGCGATGGGGCTGTCGTCGGCAGGGCCGTGCTTTTACGAGCGACTGGGACTCGGCGGTGACTTCCGTCCCCTCATGCAGGCACTCGCCGCCGCCGATCGCATCTATCCGATCTGGGCGCTTAGCACGCAGGACATGCTATGGAGCGGCTATACCGGCGCGACCGTCGGCAGCATCGGCATATCCGCTTTCCCGTCCATGCACGTGGCGATGGCGGTGCTTTTCTCTTTGTACGCAACGCGGCGCTCCCGGCCGGCCGGTATCCTGATGTGGGCATTCGCTGCCATGATAATGGTCGGCTCAGTCGCGCTTGGCTGGCATTATGCCATCGACGGCTACGCGGGTGCCCTCTTGTCGATCATGATCTGGAAGGCGTGCGGATATTTCCTGACACGCTTCGCGCCGGACGGCGTTGCTTGACTCTGCAGCCAGCAAACATTTCCCGGGGCGGCAATGCTCGACTTCCGGAGGGCCGCGCGCCATTCCGTATGGATGATTTGGCCAGCCATCACGTGTCGGTTCCTCCCAATCAAAAAGCCCCGTTGCCGGGGCTTTTTGACTGCAATGCATGTCGCCCAAAGGCGGGCGGCCGTTTTGGTAACAAGCACCTAGCGCGCGCCGCCTGAATCCGTTTCAGCGGGACGCGCTTCAGGTCGATCAGCCCTTGCGGGGCAGCTGCGGCACCAGGCTTCGCTTGCCGCCGTCCTTGCCCTTCGGCTCCGGCTTCTGCGCCACGGCCTTCTTGGCGGCAGGCTTTTTCGCCGCCGCCTTCCTCGGCTTCGGCGCGTCCTCCGGCTCTTCCTTCTTCGGCTTCACCGGAGCTTCATCGGCCAACGATTCGAGCTTCAGGCCGGTCTCGCCGGTTTCCTTCTTCTCGACGGTGACGCGCACCGTGCCACCCTTCTTCAGCTTGCCGAACAGCACCTCGTCGGCCAGCGGCTTCTTGATGTGCTCCTGAATGACGCGGCCGAGCGGACGCGCGCCCATGCGCTCGTCATAGCCCTTGTCGGCCAGCCAGGCGATCGCGTCCGGCGACAGGTCGAAGGTGACGCCCCGCTCGGAAAGTTGGGCCTCGAGCTGCATGACGAATTTCTGCACCACCTGATGGATCACCGGGATCGGCAGCGAGCCGAACGGAATGATCGCGTCGAGACGGTTGCGGAATTCGGGCGTGAACAGCCGGTTGATAGCCTCGACGTCGTCGCCCTCGCGCTTGGTCGAGCCGAAGCCGATCGCCGCGCGCTGAGCGTCCGATGCGCCCGCATTGGTCGTCATGATCAGGATGACGTTGCGGAAGTCGATCTGCTTGCCGTTGTGGTCGGTCAGCTTGCCGTGATCCATCACCTGCAACAGGATGTTGAACAGATCCGGATGCGCCTTCTCCACCTCGTCGAGCAACAGCACGCAATGGGGATGCTGGTCGACACCGTCGGTCAACAGTCCACCCTGGTCGAAGCCGACATAGCCGGGAGGTGCGCCGATCAGCCGCGAGACGGTGTGGCGTTCCATATATTCCGACATGTCGAAGCGGATCAGCTCGACGCCGAGCGAGGCCGCGAGTTGCTTGGCCACTTCCGTCTTGCCGACGCCGGTCGGCCCCGAGAACAGGTAGGAGCCGATCGGCTTCTCCGGCTCGCGCAGGCCCGCCCGCGCCAGCTTGATCGCCGACGTCAGCGCTGTGATTGCAGTATCCTGACCGTAGACGACGCGCTTCAGCTCGACATCGAGACCCTGCAGCACCTTCTCGTCGTCCGCCGAAACCGTCTTCGGCGGGATGCGCGCCATGGTGGCGATCGTCGCCTCGATTTCCTTGATGCCGATCGTCTTCTTGCGCTTGGCCTCAGGCACCAGCATCTGCGAGGCGCCGGTCTCGTCGATCACGTCGATCGCCTTGTCCGGCAGCTTGCGGTCGCTAATGTAGCGGGCCGACAACTCCACCGAAGCCTTGATCGCTTCGCTCGTGTAGCGGACCTTGTGGAACTCCTCGAAATAGGGCTTCAGGCCCTTCATGATCTCGATGGCGTCCTCGATGGTCGGCTCGTTGACGTCGATCTTCTGGAAGCGCCGCACCAGCGCGCGGTCCTTCTCGAAGAACTGGCGGAACTCCTTGTACGTTGTCGAGCCGATGCAGCGGATCGCGCCGGACGACAGCGCCGGCTTCAACAGGTTCGAGGCATCCATGGCGCCGCCGGACGTGGCCCCTGCCCCGATCACGGTGTGGATCTCGTCGATGAACAGCACCGCGCCCGGATAGTCCTCGAGCTCCTTGACGACCTGCTTCAGCCGCTCCTCGAAGTCGCCGCGATAGCGCGTGCCGGCCAACAGCGTGCCCATGTCGAGCGCGAAGATGGTGGCGTCCTGCAGCACCTCGGGCACGTCGCCTTCGACGATGCGCTTGGCAAGGCCCTCGGCGATCGCCGTCTTGCCGACGCCTGGGTCGCCGACATAGAGCGGGTTGTTCTTGGAGCGGCGGCACAGCACCTGGATGGTGCGATTGATCTCGCTCTCGCGACCGATCAGCGGATCGATCTTGCCGGCCTTGGCCTTGTTGTTGAGGTTGATGCAGTAGGCCGTCAGCGCGTCCTGCGGCTTCTTCTTGCCGCCGTCTTCCTGCGGCTCGGCGCCGTTCTGACCGCCCTGCTCATCGTCGGCGCCGCGCGGCGTGCGCGACTCCGAAGCGCCGGGGCGCTTGGCGATGCCGTGCGAGATGTAGTTGACCGCGTCGTAGCGGGTCATCTGCTGTTCCTGCAGGAAATAGGCCGCATGGCTTTCGCGCTCGGCAAAGATTGCGACGAGCACATTGGCCCCGGACACCTCCTCGCGGCCGGACGACTGCACATGGATGACGGCGCGCTGGATGACGCGCTGGAACCCGGCGGTCGGTTTCGAATCCTCGTCGTAACCGGTGACGAGATTGTCGAGCTCGGTGTCGATATAGGTCAGAACGGTGTGCTTGAGCTCGTCGAGATCGACATTGCAGGCGCGCATCACCGCGGCCGCCTCGGTGTCGTCGATGAGCGCCAGCAGCAGGTGTTCGAGCGTTGCATATTCATGATGCCGCTCGTTGGCGAACGTCAGCGCCTGATGTAGCGCCTTTTCCAGGCCTTGGGAGAAAGCCGGCATGTTACCTCACTTCTTCTCCATCACGCATTGCAGCGGATGCTGATTCTGTCGGGCGAAATCCATGACCTGAGACACTTTGGTCTCGGCCACCTCGAATGTGTAGACCCCGCACTCGCCCACTCCATGATTATGAACATGCAGCATGATGCGTGTGGCGGCCTCGCGGTCCTTCTGGAAAAAACGCTCCAGGACGTGGACCACGAACTCCATGGGAGTGTAGTCGTCGTTAAGGATGAGGACCCTGTAGAGGCTGGGCTTTTTTGTCTTGGTTTTGGTGCGCGTGATGACCGCCGTGCCGCGACCGGGATCGTTGCGGTCGCCGTCACCTTGCATTCGCACCACGCCTGCCGTGGCAGTCAAACCGATCGTCACGTAGTCCTGCCTTTTCGAATCCTCATGCGAGTTCAACATGTAGGTCTTCGATGGCCGATTTTAAGCCCTTCTGTTTAGCTGACAATATGGCTAGGTACGCAAACTTCAGCGAATTTCTCAATCGTGAATGCGGCAAGGCGCGGGTGGTTGCGGCGGCGCATGAAAAAACCCGGCCGCGCTTCCGCGACCGGGTTGTTTTTGCGGGCCGGCTAGCCTGCCCGATGTGATCGGACGAAATTACTTCGTCTTGGCGACGACCGATTCGAACGGCTTGTAGGCTTCCTTGGCGAGCTCGGCATAGAGATTGCCGATCTTGCTGGCCTCGGCCACGAAGCTCTCGTAGCTCTGCTTGGCGTAGTCGGTCTGGATCTCGATGGCCTTCTCGATCGACTTGGCCGAGAACAGCTTCTCGAAGGCGGCGCTGCCGGCCTCGAAGCTCTTCTTGGTGTATTCGCCGGCTTCGGTCGCGATCGCCTGCGCACCCTTGGTGAGCGAGGCAAAGCTCTTCAGCCCGGTGTCGGCAAACTCCTTGCCGTATTTCGCGAAGTCCTCATAGGTCTGGGTCATTTCATGCCTTCCCTTGGTTGAAACGCCCATTTAGCCCCGGGCGCCCCTGTGCAATGCACTGGAATATATTGTGCGCTGCACAAAAGTCAAGATTGCCTTGAGCCGCAAGGGCTCCGCGCGACAGCGACCGCTAAAGTTCGAATAAACAGAGGCTCAAATCGCCAGAAAATGGTGAACGCGGCGGTTACCATAAACGGATTGGTAACGCTGACCGCGATAGCTTGGCCGGAAGTGAGGCAGGCACCCCTCTGCCGCCTCCGGGGCAACGAAAATTCAGGGTAAGTAACGGTGCGTCAGGCGTTGTCGGGCTTCGTCTCCAAATCTTCATTCTCCTTCAAGGCGATCATGATTGCCGCGCTCGCGGTGACGATTGTCACCGCCGATGTCGCCTCCGCGATGGCGGCAAAGTCTGCCGCGATTGTCGTCGACGCCAAGACCGGAAG
>NZ_RZSV01000233.1:0-8384 GCF_004023205.1 Mesorhizobium sp. M1A.F.Ca.IN.020.03.2.1
GCCGCCGACAACGCCGATCGTCACCCTCGCCTCCGCGACCCCGGGCGACAAGCCGGTGCAACTGGCTTCCCTCGGTGACGACAGCAGCAACCACATCACCGGCGCCGATGCCTTGCCCGGCGTGCGCCAGACGGCGCTGTTCGAGATCAAGCGCAAGTCCGGCATCGACGACGAGAGCGACGTCGATCTCAACGAGGACGAAGGCGGCGGCTCCTACCAGGTGGCGTCGGCCGCCGGCATGGCAAGGCTCGCGCCCAACGGCCTCTTGAGACAGAACGAAAGTGTCGACGTCGCCTGCCTGAAGCCTTCGCTGGTGCGCGTGCTGAAGACGATCGAGGGTCATTTCGGCCGCAAGATGATCGTCACCTCCGGCTATCGCGACCCTGCCCGCAACCGCCGCGCCAACGGCGCCAAGAACTCGCTGCACATGTACTGCGCCGCCGCTGACATCCAGGTGCCCGGCGTCTCCAAGTGGGAGCTGGCGAGCTATGTGCGGTCGATGCCCGGCCGCGGCGGCGTCGGAACCTACTGCCACACCGAATCCGTCCATGTCGACGTCGGCCCCGAGCGCGACTGGAACTGGCGCTGCCGCCGACGCGGCGGCGGTGGCGACAACTGAGCGGCTTACCTGCTTCGGTCGAACTGTTTCCGGTTGCCAAACATGCGTTTTGCAGGCTCGCGAAAAAAGTTGTCGCATGTGGCGGCAGATGGGTTGCCGGTTGCGAACAACGCAATTATAAGCCGCTTCGTCTGAGCGCGCCCATCGTCTAGCGGTTAGGACACCGCCCTTTCACGGCGGTAACAGGGGTTCGATTCCCCTTGGGCGTACCAGCAGATGTCAGCGACTTAGCACCCTCTTCCGGCAAATCATCCAATAACGTCAAATAGCGACTGCGTATTTCGGCCGACGGTGACCGCGAAATAGGCCCGCTCTGCGAATCCGTAGCGGCTCGTGTCATCCGGTGGCGCTTTTCATAACGTGAACGCCTTCCAGCGCTCCTCGAGTCAGACATTATGGCTCAAGCAGTGCGAAACCATATAGCGCCCACAACTGCTCACATTCTCTCGCCCTGAGGCTCGGTGTTCCTGCTTTTCCGTAAAACACCATCGCTCCGCGAACTCCGTATCCAAGCACGGATGCATTCGCAACGAACTGGATAGCTTCCCCCAGGCGCATGGTGCCGATCTTGGCATCAGTCTTGTTGGCGAGGTCGACGACTCCAAGGATCTCAGCGTCAGTGTTCCTGGCTTCGAGAACAGCATCCGAAGTCGCACTGGTGACGCAAAAAGGCATCGTATTAGCCTCTGCTAATAATAACAGCGAACTAACGCGTCTTGTTCCCGAGGATCGACAGGCCCGGCCACCGAGGTCGCCGGGAATTGCCTCGTATTTTAGCAACATCTGAAACAAAGGGATTTCGCGAGCGTTTAAAGCTCCACAAAGGAGCTTCGACGATGGACCCGGCTACGGCAGCGGTGATGGTTTTGCTTTTGTGCAGCCCAGGCGAGGCTTCGATCTGCAAACCGCTTAATACGGCGCCTCGGGTTTTCGCCTCCCTCAACGAATGCCGTGCCTCATTGGCAGATGAACTCGCCGGCGCTCCTAGCGGAAGAATGGTCGGCCGATGCCAGGTGATCGATCCGACCATCACGGGCTCTTTGCCAGCCGGCTATACGACAGTTACGATTACGCGCGGCGAGAGCGTTGTCAGGTATATTGTTCCGCACAAGGAATAGCCGGGCCACCTAAGCAGCCGAGCCTGGTCCGAAGAGTATCGATCAGCAGCCCGTCTATTTCCGCCGCCAAACATTCGCCTCCCGAGCCAAGACGAAGCAGTGGAGTGGTCGATATCAATCCGGTAGGGATCGCCGTGCAGGGTTTCTATCGGGTGGGCTAGGAATCGCGCAGCAAGATCGACTTGGGCCAGCTTCGCCTTGACCTCTGCGGCTCGGTCGGCGATGGCATCGGCACGCTGCGGATTTGTCCTTCCTGCCCAACAGGCGGCTTGAGCCGCCTCTACGCTGAAATTTCGTCAGATACCGTCCCAAGTGTTGGAAGAAAGATACTTGGTGGTCGGCATAACTGCCCAGCCAAAATCCATTTGCATTTCGCGTGGCGGGCCGTTCAGCATCCGCGTCGTTTTTTGGGCATCATGCGCATATTTCAGGGCCGCTCCCATGCGGTTGAGCGTTTTTAAAATCGACATGGCTCATCATCCTTCCATGTGCCGAAGCCGTCCCGCGAGCGATCTTCGGCTGCTTTCGATCGGTACTAGATGGTAGATGATTGTTTCCGCCGCGTCGCACGCAAGCTCACGGGCTGTAACCAAACAGTTGCCCCTGAAACGCTCGCACACAACCAAGCTGGTCAGAAGGTTTTGAGGTGATCGGAGTTGTCCCAGGCATCCCACGCACAGGGAGCGTGTGCCGTTGCCTCCTCGAAACAAAGCCGAAATTGCGCACCATCAGATCGAAACATGATCGCTGCAAAAACGGCGTTGACCGGCACTGCCGGAAATCAGAGCAAAGGGAAACTCAAATGACCAACATTATTCGTAATGCAATTCTGGCTACTGTCGCGGTTTTCAGCTTGTCCGGTGCGGCTTATGCTCAGCAGCAGACCATCACTTCTTGCAGCAATCACGATGATTACTGGAGCCAGTGCCTGGGTGCCGCAAACAACGGCCACCAGAGCGGCGGCCGCGGACACGATCGCCACTGATTGACGATCGGGTTCCAACAAATGCCTCGCTGGCAAGTTGCCGGCGGGGCTTTGTGCGTTCTGGCAACCTCTTTGATCACAGGACGCCGCGCAGCGGCCCAATCGCCCCCGGTGTGTCCTGAGGTGCACGACGGCGGCTGCAGCCGACCAGCCGCTGGCGCTGAGACGCCACGATCGACAGCACGACGCCCGAAGTCATCGAGGCGTCACGACTGGTCCGCAGATGACATCCAAGACGCGTGATACAAAACCGAACGTCTGGCTGACGCCTCGGAACAAATCTCCGTGACCCATAGCTGAAAGCAATCGTGCACTATATTATAACATGGTCGAGGCGATGCGATGTCGAACGTCTACGATCTTGGAAGCGATCTGGTGCGTCGTATCTATGAAAAACGCATAGATGCACCGGCGATTCTTGATGCCTCCACGCATTTTCCCAACGCCACAAAGTTCGCGGCCGTCTGGCAGAGTATTCGCGATGAAGCGCTGTCGGTGCAACTGAACCGGGTGCCGCGTTTTCACGACATCATGCCGGAACAGGCCGAGATTTCGGCCAATGACGGCCTCGATTGGCGCATGTTCGTGCTCAAGGCTTACGACATGACGATCCCGGAAAACCTTGGGAAGATGCCTACCCTCAGCCGGTTGCTGTCGGAGTGCCCCGAGGTCAAATCGGCGGCTGTTTCATTCCTGGCGCCGCGCAAGCACATCCCGCCCCACCGCGGCCCCTTTCGCGGCATCATGAGATTTCATCTCGGCCTTGTCATTCCGAAACTGGCGGACGGCCGCCCGGCAACGATCATGATGATCAACCACGAGGAAAAGCGGATCGCCGACGGCGAATGCCTGCTGTGGGACGACACTTTCGAGCACGAGGTCATGAACAGCGCCGATCAGGCGCGTATCGCCTTGTTGCTTGATGTGTGGCGCCCGGATATGCCGCTGGACATGGAGATCCTGTCCAGGTTGATCGTTCGCGGCGTGCAGGTGGGAATGCACTACAGAGGGGTATCTTTCGCCGGTTGACGCGTCACGCCCTCGCTTCGCGAAATCCTCTTGCGCTGCCGCCGCGCTTCAGCGGCAACATCATGTCCCTTGCAAGCAAACCGCTGACGCGGCAGAAGGCCATGAAGGCCCGGCACGCTTCCTCGGCGCTTGCCACATCGACCGTCGCGCCGAAGCAGGAGTTAAACGCGGCGTCATAAACCTTGCCCTGCCGGCGCTTCGGCCAATTCTGCAGGAAATCGAGCGCCTGCTCGACGCTGTAGATTTCCTCGACCGGCAGGCCAGGCGCGGGCGTGATGCGCACCGGCACCTCGAATTGCAGTCTGTCCATTCCCTGTCTCCCGAACTGGCGAAGTCGGAGCGACGCCGTTCGTTCTGAAAAGTTCTTTGACCGGCTTTTGACGCAGGAATGTGACCTCAGTGCGGTGCGGGCCCGGCGACTGCCGCGGCAGATCGGCGCTCTGGCCACATCGTTCGACCGGGCGATGCAACCGGCATCGCCCTGTCGAGGTTGCGTCTACCGGTTCGCCGGGTCCCTCTCCGCCTCGTAGGCCATGCGCGAGACCACCATCAGCAGATTGGCGGACGGCACGGCGAAGATGACGCCGAGCACAATCGCCGCCGTCCCTTCCACACGAAGCGTTGCGGCTACAGCCCAATAAACGGTGCCTATGCAGATAACTGCCTGGACGGCGAGAAACGCGGCTGCCGAAGCAGAGCGCGTGAGTGTCTTGAATGTCTTGATACGTTGCATCGAGAAATGTCCAATGGGCGCGCCACGCAACCTGCCGACGGCCGATAGCCGTCGCCAGGTCGCGGCGCGCAAGGAATAGTTGAGGTGAGGAAGCTGCGGCCAGCGACCGCCTGACTCAGGCGGTTGGTGGCGCGCGGGGCTGATTGGGATGCGAGAGCGGCGCGGCCACAAAGGGAGGCGCGATGCCGGCCTGCGCCGGCAAAGCCCCGCCAGCGACAAGGAAATCGGATGCGGGAGCGAGAATGCCGGGATTGCCGCTGACGAGCTTTACCGGCAGCGGCCGGCCGGCGCGGGCTTCGAGGGCCTGCGCCTTGCCGGCGATCCTCAGCCAGGCAAACGTTTCGCCCTGCCGCATCGCGCTGATGCCGGCGCCGCGCGGGGCAGACGCTGTCGAGGCGGAGACCTCGGCCTGGCGAAGCTCACCAGCGCAAGCGCAAGCAGCGCCATCAGGGCCGAGCACGCGGTCCTGCTTGGCAGCAGCGTCGATCTTGCGCGTTCCGGTGCCGTCAACGGGCGTAAATCTCCTGAATCCTGACCCGGCTACCTCAAGGGATGGTGCAAGGAAAGCTTCGCGACACCCAGACGCGCCCGCCCAGCGAATATTCCCTCGGCAAACCGGTTGCAGGCACTTCGTCCTTGAACCTTGCGGCTTCCAGTGCCAAATCTGGAGAAAATTTCCGCACCGGCTCGCGTCAGGAGCCAACCCGCGAACGGACAAGAATGGTTACCTATCTCGACGCCGCAACGGCCCCCTTGAGAAACACCGGCCAGATCCGCCTCTATGGCGAGGAAGGGTTTGCGGGCATGCGCAAGGCCTGCGATCTCACCGCGCGCTGTCTCGACGAGCTTGTGTCGATGGTGAAGCCCGGCGTCACCACCGAGACCATCGACCGTTTCGTCTTCGAATTCGGCATGGATCACGGCGCATTGCCGGCCACGCTCAACTATCGCGGCTACACCAAATCGTCCTGCACTTCGATCAATCACGTGGTCTGCCACGGCATTCCCGACAACAAGCCGCTCAAGGACGGCGACATCGTCAACATCGACGTCACCTACATCCTCGACGGCTGGCACGGCGATTCCTCGCGCATGTATCCGGTCGGCACGATCAAGCGCGCCGCCGAGCGCCTGCTCGAGGTGACTTACGAATGCCTGATGCGCGGCATCGCCGCAATCAGGCCGGGCGCTCGCACCGGCGCGATCGGCGCCGCTATCCAAACCTATGCCGAGGCCGAGCGCTGCTCGGTGGTGCGCGACTTCTGTGGCCACGGCGTCGGCCAGCTTTTCCATGACGCGCCGAACATCCTGCATTACGGCACCGTCGGCGAAGGCGTCGAGATGCGGCCCGGCATGATCTTCACCGTCGAGCCGATGATCAATCTCGGCCGCCCGCATGTGAAGGTTTTGTCTGACGGCTGGACGGCGGTGACGCGCGACCGTTCGCTGTCGGCACAGTACGAGCATACGATCGGCGTCACCGATAGCGGCTGCGAGATCTTCACGCTGTCGCCAAAGAAGCTCGACCGCCCCGGCTTGCCGGATTAGTCTGCCGCAGGCACGGCATCGGCACGGTCTGATGTCCATAACAATTGGCGAGGCGCGCCTAGGCTGGAAGCCCGGCAGTATCACCAAACCCGGCTCCGGCCAGAAGCGCCGACCTGAGGCACCTGGCTGCTGGCAGCAAGGGTTTGTCGAGCCGTCGGGCAAGATAGACCCAGCTCTTCGTTGTCCCATTTTCACCAAGCGCAGCGGCTGAAAGCTGCACGAGCCGCTCTTCGACAAGATCCTGCTCGATCAACCAAAGTGGAAGCCGCCCCCAACCGATGCCTGCTCTGATCAACGCCAGTTTCGCCTCTTGGCTACCCACCCGCCACTTGCGCTGGGAGAGCACGCCATAGTCGCGGCCATGGGAGCGAGGAGAAGGGCCCATCAGGACGATCTGGATGTGATCGGCCAGCTCTGGCGTACTCACCCGGCCTTTCTTCGCTATCAAGGCCAGAGCGTGCCCAGCACCGACGACCGCCGCCATCGACAGCGGCGCGAGGGAATCGAATTCCAGGCGCGGATCGCGCAGGTCTTCGCCCACCGTTATCGCGAGGTCGACCGTGCCTTGCAGGAGGCAATCGATCGGTTCCCCAAGGGTACCTATCTGCAACCGGACGCCAACCGTCGGATAGGTGGCGTGGAGGGCTTCAAGAGCCCTGCCGACGGCCGGCAATGGAACAAGCGTGTCCACCATCAGCGCAAGCTCGATTTCAATGCCGCTGCCCATACCCTGCGCCTTCGCGCGCAGCAGATCGGCGCGTAGAACCAGCGAGCGACAGTCGTCCAGCAGGGCCCGTCCGTCCGAGGTCAAGGTCGGCCGACGAGTCGACCGGTCGAACAGGACCGTCTTGAGTTCGGTCTCCAGATTGGCAATCGCGTGGCTTACCGCCGACTGGGCGCGACCGAGCCGCATGGAGGCCAGGCGAAAGCTACCCGCGTCCGCCACGGTTAGGAACATCCGCATCTGATCGAGAGTGAGCGCGTCGAGCATGATCGATCAATTAGATCAGAAAGCGCCAACTTTTAGCAATCCCATCGATCGTCCCGATGTGTCATCAGTTTCCTGGCCTGAGACAGGAGAGCGAAGTGACTGAACGGCTCAAGCTCGCAGCGCTGATCGGCAGCACGCGGGAACGACGCTATGGCGACAAGGTCGGACACTGGTTTGCCCAGGAGGCGCAGAGACTGGGCGATTTCGAGCTTTCCCTCATCGATGTTGCAGACATTGATCTGCCCAGCCGGCACTTGGCGGAGCCGACACCGGCGATGAAGGCATTCACGAGTAAGCTCGCCAAGGCAGACGCCTTCGTTGTCGTCACCCCCGAATACAATCACAGCATGCCCGGTCATCTTAAGCACGCTATCGACCAGGCTACTGAAGAGTGGCACGCCAAGCCGGTCGGCTTCGTTTCATACGGTGGCGTTTCCGGCGGGTTGAGGGCCGTCGAACATCTTCGGCAGGTATTTGCCGAGCTCCACGCCGTCACCGTCCGGGACGCAGTAAGCTTTCACGGGGTGTGGGAGCATTTTGCCGATGGTGCGGGCCCGCTCGATCCGAAGCGCAGCTCCGGCGCTGTCAAAACCATGCTCCACCAACTCAAGTGGTGGGCTCTTGCGCTGAAGGAGGCGCGTTCGCGCGCCCCCTATACCGTAGGCTAACACATGGATTCGCAACGCATCATTGCAGGCGCCCTCATGACCATAGCCATGACGCTGGTCGGATCCGGCGTGGTGGCCTCGAAAATCATTGCCGGCGGCATGCACCCTTTCCCCGCCGTTCCCCTGCGTTTCCTGATTTCGACGCCGATCCTCTGGGGACTCGTCTTCCTGACAAGCACGCCGCGGTCGCGGCTCTTGGCAAAGGAATATATGATTGTGATGATTCAGGCGGCCGCGGGCAGCGCCGGCTATAGCATTCTAATGATCCTCGCCTTGACCTTGACGACGAGTGCCAATGCCAGCGTCATCCACGGCCTTTTGCCTGTATTGGCTGCCCTCGTTGCAACGCTGGCCTTGAAGGAGAGGCTTGGCGCCAAGCTATGGATCGCCGTCGGCGCTGTCACGGCAGGCGCACTTCTTGTCAATGTCGCCTCTGCCAAGGGCTTTGGCCTCGATCTGAAGCTGCTGGCGGGTAACCTGCTGGTGGTCCTCGCTGTTTCCGGCGAAGCACTGTTTGCTATCCTGAACAAGAGAATCAGCAAGCCGCTGGCGCCGCTCTATCTCGCGGCGCTGATGAGCAGCATTTCACTGGTGCTGACCTTGCCGCTCACCGCTGCCCTTGTCGCGTTTAGCACCGTTGCAGCAGCACCTGCCGCCCTATTGGCGACAGTCTATATCAGCATTTTTCCCACC
>NZ_RZSV01000234.1:0-8321 GCF_004023205.1 Mesorhizobium sp. M1A.F.Ca.IN.020.03.2.1
GTAGAACGACACCACCCAGTTCGGCATGTCGACGATCTCGCTGATCCTGAGATCGCCGCAGACCGAGACCAGCATATAGGCGTCGACCGGGTCGAGCTTGTATCGGCCGGCCAGCAGGTCGACCATCTGACTGACCGCCTGCTTGGCGCCGGTCATCAGGTCAGGCGCGATCCCGGTCGTCACCTCATAACCTTTGGCGTCGAGATGCCGCGTCACCGGGCCCGGCGTGGTGAAGCGCGGCGTCTTCAGCCGCGCGTCCTTCACCAGGTCGAGCTTGAGCACGACGTCCATCGGACTCTCGATCGCAGTGCCGCACACTTCGCCGTCGCCCTGCGCGGCATGCGTGTCGCCGACCGAAAACAGCGCGCCTGCCACTTCCACCGGCAGATAGAGAATGGTGCCGGCGGCAAGGTCCCTTATGTCGAGATTGCCGCCGACGCGCCGCGGCGGCACCACCGAATGGTGGCCCATCTCGCCCGGCGCGTTGCCGATCGTGCCGGCAAACGGCTTCAGGGGCACGCGGCCTTGTCTGCCGAACAGCGCCGGCTCGAGCGAGCCGGGGTCATATTTCCAGATGTTGAGTGCCGGCTCCTTGAAGTCGTCGGCAAGCAGACCGAAGCCCGGAATGTTCGCCGTCCAGCCGAAGCCGGACGGCTTGAACATTTCGATCGTCACCTTCAGCGCGTCGCCGGGCTCGGCGCCCTCGACGAAGATCGGCCCGGTCACCGGGTTGATCATGCCGAAATCAAGATTGGCGATATCGCCGACGGTGCTGTCGGCCTTGAGCTGCCCGCCGGAAGAATCCAGGCACTGGAACTCGAGCGTCGAGCCAGGTGCCACGCGCTCGGCCGGGGCAAAGGAATTGTCCCAGCCGAAGTGGTGATGGCGCCCGTGGATGGTGTAGTCGCAGTTACTGCACATCTTTCACATACACATTGTCGTAGTTGATCGGGATATGGACCGGGTCGACATAGAGATTGTCGGCGCCGCCCATGCGGGCCGACTTCAGCGTGAAGCGCTGCTCGTTGAAGACCGGCGCCCAGGGTGCGTCCTCCATGATCTTGTCGTAGATCGCGCTCCACATCTTCTCGCGATCCGCGGACTTTGCCGGATCGACGACCGAATCGGCCTCGGCCGCCTTGGCGTCGAGATCCTTGTTGCAGTACCACGCCCAATTCCAGCCGCCCGGCACCGCGCCGGCGCAGCCGAGGATCGGTCCGTAAAAGTTGGACGGATCCGGGAAATCGGCGATCCAGGCCATGCCGCCCGACCAGATCATCGGCGCGCCGGACTTGTCGCCGCCGGCGGCAATCACGTTGGCCTGGGCGAGCGATTGGATGCTGGCCTTGATGCCGATGGCCGCCAGATCCTGCTGGATCGCCTGCGCGATACGCGGATTGGGGTCGGTGTTCATGGCGAACAACTGCGTTTCGAAGCCGTCGGGGTGGCCGGCCTCGGCAAGCAGGGCCTTGGCCTTGGCGACGTCATAGGGGTAGCCCTTGAAAGCTTTGTCGTAGCCGGGCATCGACGGCGGCAGCGGCTGATTGGCCGGCACCGCGCGGTTGTTGATCATCTGAACGATGCGGTCCTTGTTGATCGCCATGTTCACCGCCTGGCGCACCTTCACGTTGTCGAAGGGCGGCATGGTGGTGTTCATGGTGATGTAGCCGGTGTGCAATTGCCCGCCCACCACGACGCGGGCCTTCTGCTCCGGATCGTTCATCACCTCCTGGAACTTGGCCGGCGGAATGCCGTCGCCGGGCACGTCGATCTCGCCCTTCTGCAGGCGCAGCAGCGCCACGATCGGCTCCTGGCCGATCTCGAAGGTGATTTTGTCGAGATGCGGCAGGCCCTTGTGCCAGTAGTCGGGGTTGCGCTCGAAGACGATGCGCTGGCCGAGCGTCCATTCGGCAAGCTTGAAGGCGCCGGTGCCGATCGGATGCTTGCCGAAGTCGGCGCCATATTTCTCGACCTCCTCCTTCGGCACCACATGCGAGAAGTTGATCGCCATGACATGCAGGAAGGTGGCGTCCGGGCGGGTCAGCTCGAATTTGATCGTATAGGGATCGACCGCGGTGACGCCGGAGAGGCTGTTCGCTTTGCCGGCGGCGACCTCGTCATAGCCTTTGATCGAGCCGAAGAAGCCGGCGCCCGGGCTCTGCGTCTTCGGATTGGTGACGCGGTCGAGCGAGTATTTGACGTCGTCGGCCGTCATCTCCCGGCCATTGTGGAACTTCACGCCGTGGCGTAGCTTGAAGGTGAAGGTCTTGCCGTCCGGCGAGATCTCGTAGCTTTCGGCAAGGTCGGGCTTCAGCTTGGTGGTGCCGGGCTCATAGTCCATGAGGCCATCGAACAAGCTCTTGATCATCGACCAGTTCTGCCAGTCGTAGCCGATCGCCGGATCGAGCGTCGCGACATCGTCCTTGTAGGTGATGGTGATGGCGCCGCCCTGCTTGGCGTTAGGGTCGACCGCGTCGTCGGCGCGCGCGCTTGCCATGCCGAGCATCAGCGCAAGCGCCGAGGCCGCCACGGTGGATGCCAGAAATCGTCTCATGTCACTGTTCCCTTTCTCTGGTTGTTGCCTTGTTCATCTGAGTTTAATTCGGGGGTCGATGAAGGGCGCGATGATGTCGGCCAGCAGGTTGCCGAGCACGATGGCGAAGGCCGAGACCAGGGTGACGCCCATGATGATCGGGATGTCGACGCGCTGGATGGCCTGCCAGGCGAGCTGGCCGATGCCGGGCCAGCCGAAGACGCTTTCGACCACCACGATGCCGCCCATGAAGACGCCGATGTCGATGCCGATCATGGCGACCACCGGCAGGATGGCGTTGGGCAGCGCATGGCGGAACAGGATGGCGCCGCGCGCCAGGCCCTTGGCGCGGGCGGTGCGCATATAGTCCTGGCGCAGAACGTCGATCATCGACGAGCGCATCATGCGCGCATACCAGCCGGCGCCGAGTATGCCCATGGTCAGCGAGGGCAGCACAAGATGCCGCCAACTGCCGTAGCCGCCGATCGGGAACCAGCCGAGCCGGACGGCGAAGACATAGAGCAGGAGCAGGCCGACGACGAATTGCGGCGCCGAGACGCCGACGAAGGAGGCGACCATCAAGGTCTGATCGGTGGAGGTGCCGCGCTTGACGGCGGCGATCAGGCCCATGGTAAGGCCGATCGCGAGCTCGCACAGGATGGCGCCGACCATCAGAAGCAGGCTCGCCGGCAGCCGCGAGACGATGAGCTCGGTGACTTCCGAGCGCTGGATGTAGGAGCGGCCGAGATCGCCGCTGAGCAGCCTTGTGAGATAGTGCCAGTACTGGACGATGAAGGGCTGGTCGAGGCCGAGCTGCCTGCGGATGTTTTCAACCGTGTCGGGCGTCGCGCTGCGGCCGGCGATCTGGCGCACTGGATCAGCCGGCAGCAGATAGAGCAGCGCGAAGGTGATCAGCGAGACGCCGAGCAGGATGAGCAGCGACTGGATGAGACGTCGGCCGAGATAGGCGATCATGCCCGCCCCCTCTGCGTCGGGTCGAGGATGTCGCGCAGCGCGTCGCCGATCAGGTTGAAGGCAAGCGCAAGCGCCAGGATCGCGGCGCCGGGGAAGAACACCAGCCAGGGCGCCGCCTGGAAATAGGTCTGGTTCTCGAAGATGATGTTGCCCCAGGAGGCCGTCGGCGGCTGCACGCCGATGCCGAGATAGCTGAGCGTGGCTTCGAGCAGCACCGTGGTCGAGATGCCGAGCGTGCCCCAGACGATGATGGTCGGCAGCAGATGCGGCAGGATATGGCGCAACAGGATGCGCGGCGCGCTCGCCCCTATCGTGCGCTCGGCATCGATGAACTCGCGCTCCGACAGCGACGAGGTTTCGGTGTAGATGACGCGCGCGGTCTGCACCCAGTTGACCAGCGCGATCACCATGGCAACGATCCAAAGGCTCGGCTCGAACACCGCCGCCAGGCAGATGGCGAGAAGCAGTGCCGGGAAGGCCATCATCAGGTCGGTGAAGCGCATCAGCGCGCTGCCGATCCAGCCGCGGAAATAACCGGCCGTGACGCCGACCAGCGTACCGATCAGAAGCGCCACGCCGTTGGCGACGATGCCGATGATCAGCGAGGTGCGGGCGCCGAACAGGATGCGGGTCAACAGGTCGCGGCCGAGCAGGTCGGTGCCCAGCCAGAACTTGGCGTTCGGCGGCAAGGGCGAACCTTCCAGCGTCAGTCCGTCGAACATCTGCTCGTTGGGATCGTAGCCGGTCAGCCACGGCGCCAGGATGGCGCCAGCAAGCACGATGGCGACGATGAAGAGTCCGAGCAGCGCCAGCGGCCGCTTGAGCAGCCGGCGCCAGACGCCGGCGCGCGGCTTGACCGGCATTTGGCCCGGCGCCGGGAGATCAGGCGCGATGGGATTGGTCACCGCCATCCTCGTTTTCCGTCATCGCCACGATCCGCCGGGCCGCTTCCTCGACGCTGATCTGCCAGCTCATCGCCAGCGACCGCAACTGCGCATAGGCGCGATCGTCGTCGCTGCCTTTCGACAGCGCCGCGACCGCGCGCACGATGGTCTGGCGCTCGCCGACGCGCTGGCGCAGCGACGCGATCTCGTCGGCCAGCCGTTTCCCCGCCTCGAAGCTTTGCCGGGCGATCAGCAGCGCGCTGTACACGCCCGCATTGCCGACCGGTTTCAACAATTGCGCATCGGCTTTTTGCGACAGCGCCCATTCGATGCGGCCCGGCGCTTCCGAACCGATCAGCGCCACCAGGGGCATCGGCGCCTCGCCCGGCTGCCACGGGAACTGCTCGTCGAAGCCGAGATCGGCGTCGAAGAAGACGAAATCCGCGGCAAGCGCCTCTGCCGGCAATTGCGGCCAGCATTCGACCGCCTCAAGGCCGATCGCCGACAGCTGCCTGGTGATCGCCTGCACCGTCGCGTGCGGGCGATGCAGCACGAAAACCCGCGCGCCGCCGAGATTGGGGATGCGTGCGGACCGGCTCACGACACCACCCTGAGCCGCGGACGGCCGAAGGTCTTCGCCGGGTCGTAACGCGACAGATAGGGATCGGGCGCCACCTCTTCCTCGCGGCTGACGACCTCGAAAAATCCATCGGCGATGCGCCCGATGATCACCGGCAGGGTTGCATGCTGCGTGTGCGGATCGATTGCGATAGGCCCCAGGCGCGTCGTGAAGCGGCGCCCGGCGAAGGCTTTTGAGAACGCCGCCGGGCCGGCGTCGGGATCGCCGGAGAGCACGTCCGCCATCACTTGCACCGATGCATAGGCGGACGCCTCGAAGGACGAGGCGAAGGCAGCCGGGCGCGGCGCGAAATAGGGTCCGGCCGACAAATGGCCCCTGCCCGTTTCGCCGATCGCCGGCAACTCGCCCTCGGTGAGATTGCAGGATATGACCGGGCAGGCATCGGCCTTGAAGGCCGCATTCTCGCGTCCCAAGTCGCGATATGCCGCCAGGAAGGCATAGGACGAGGTGCCGATGAGGTTGTTGAGGATGAAATTCGGCCGCGTGGCGCGGATTTCATCGATCAGGCGCGAAACGTCGGTTTCGCCGATGCGCAGGTAGCGCTCGCCGAGCACCTTGCCCGCAGCGTCGGCGATCAGGTCGCGCGCGACGCGGTTCATCTCCCAGCCCCAGATATAGTTCGAGCCGAGCAGGAAGCCGTTGGCGCCGAAACGCGGCGCTACATGAGCCATCAGCGGAACCAGATGCTGGTTCGGGCAGGCATGCATGTAGACGACATGCTCGTTGGCCTCGAACCCCTCATAGGGGCAGGCATACCAGAGCATGCCGCCCGCCTTCTCCAGCACAGGGATCGTCTCCTTGCGGCTCCAGGAGGTAATGCAGCCGATCACGTGGCGGGCGCTGCTGGTCCGGAAGATATCCTCGCAAAGTGAGGCGTAGCGGTCGGCATTGCTTTGCGGATCGCGTTCGACCGGCACCAGCTCGATCCCGCAGCTTCGGTCGGCATTGATGTCGGCGATCGCCCGCATCGCGCCCGTGCGGCACGCGTCCGAGACGAGCTGGTAGCTGCCGGATCGCGAATAGAGGACGCCGATCTCGATACGCCGTTTCAAGCAATGCCCCAAAAATGAAAAAGCCCCGCAGCCGCCGCCGACAGGCGAGGCATACGAGGCATTCTTGCCGTCCGGCGACCGAGGCCGATATGTTCGCAGCTACCCTATTCCCTACCGCCCGCCAGTCAAGCCTCAAAGTTGCATGGCGCGGCGGGGCATCTAATCGCGCAGGCTGAAGACGAAAGGCGCGGTGCGGGTGACGTGGGCGCCGAGTTCGGCCGGCGGCGCCGGCACCGACGCGCCCTGCAACACGCCGAGCGCGGCGCGATCGAGATCCGGATCGCCCGAGGATTGCGCCAGCCGGGCAGAGACTACCCTGCCGGAGACGTCTACCGTGAAGGTTACAGTAGGCGTGCCCTCGACGCGCCTGGAGCGCGCCGCGCTCGGATAGCGGGTATGCCGCCTGATCCATGCCGCCAAGTTGGAATTCCAGCGCGACGGGCTGACGCTCGATCGCGACACCGAGTCGGAGGATTGCGGCGCGGCGGCCTTCGCGCCTGCGTTGGCATCGATGCCGGCCATCGTCACGGCCTTTGGCGGCGCGGCCTTTGCCCTTTTCCTCTGGTTCGGCTTTTCGACCGGCTTCTTTTCCACTTTTTTCCTCGCCTCGACGGGCTGGCTTGCCTTCGGCTGCGCCTCGAAAGGCTTTGGCTGCGGCAGCGGAACGACGACGTCGGGAGTAGCTGTCTCGACAGGGTCGGGCACGACCTCGTCCAGCGGCGGCCGCTCGCTGAGCGCAGCTGCTGTCTCCGCCGGTTCGACCTCCGCCGCCTTGTCGGAAACGGCCGGCGGCTCGGCGACCGGCTCGACCCATTTCACGACCGGCGCCGGATCGGTCACCGGTTTCACTTCGGCGGGCTTTTCCGTCTCCTCCGCCGCATCTGGCTGGTCCGGCGCGACCGTGTCCAGCATGGCCGCCTCTTCCGGCACGGCAGGCGTCGTCGGCAGCGGCGCCATTTCGACAGCCAGCGCCGGCGGCGCGCCGCCGTCCGGCACCTCGGTAAAGCTCAGATTCTGCACCGCATAAGCGACCGCGACATGCGCGGCGAAAATAACCGTGGCCGCGCTTGCCCACAGACCGGCTTCGCGGAAGCCGAAGCGTGGCTGGGTGGACAAGGCGGCGATCGCTTGCGTCATTGCGCCGCGCTTCCGCTTGTCGCCGGCGCGGAGGTGGCGCCCGCGGCCGCAGCCCCGGTGCCGGACGCCGTCTCCAGCCCGACCAGCGCAATCTTGAGGTAGCCCGCAGCGCGCAGCAGGTTCATTACCTCCATCAGCTCGCCATAGCCCACCGTCTTGTCGGCGCGCAGGAAGATGCGCGTCTGCTTGTCGCCCTTGGTGCGGCTGTGGAGCACGGTGGCGAAGCTCGGTCGCGGCACAGCCTCATTGCCGATCGCCAGAGAAAGATCGCTTTTCAGCGTCAGGAACAGCGGTGTCTCCGGCCGTGGCGCCGGCGTCGCCGTCGACCCGGGCAGGTCGACATTGACGTCGACGGTCGCAAGCGGAGCCGCGACCATGAAGATGATCAAAAGCACCAGGATGACGTCGATGAACGGGGTGACGTTGATCTCGTGGCTTTCCTCGAGATCGTCGCCGGCCGTCTCGCGAATCCGCGCCGCCATTGGCCGCTCACTCCGCTGCCAACGCGGTTGCCGGCGGCACAGTGCGAAAATCGAGGTCGCGGCTGACCAGCCGCTCGACGCCTGCCGAGGCGTCGGCGAGGATCTGCCTGTAGCCGGCTATCGATCGCGCGAAGACGTTGTAGATCACCACCGCCGGGATCGCAGCCACCAGACCCATTGCCGTGGCGAGCAGGGCTTCGGCGATGCCCGGCGCCACCACCGCAAGATTGGTGGTCTGCGCCTGCGAGATGCCGATGAAGGCGTTCATGATGCCCCAGACGGTGCCGAACAGGCCGACGAAGGGCGCCGTGGAGCCGATGGTGGCGAGTAGGCCGGTGCCGCGCGACATGCGCCGGGACGCTGCCGCCTCGATGCGCGACAGCCGCGAGGTGACGCGCTCCTTCAGGCCGTCGCCCGAGATGTGATCCAACGCGCCGGCCGAGAGCGCGCGCTCTTCCTCCGCCGCCCGCACCAGCAGCGCGCCCGGGCCACCGCTGTGGCCGAGCGCGCGGCCGGCCTGCATCAGCGTCGCGGCATTGCCGATCGCGTTCGCCGCGCGCCGCGCCTTGAGCTTGCCGCCGAGGATCTCCAGCGACTTGGCGAGCCAGATCGTCCAGG
>NZ_RZSV01000235.1:0-8133 GCF_004023205.1 Mesorhizobium sp. M1A.F.Ca.IN.020.03.2.1
CAGCAGGGCCTGACGGTCGGCGACCGGGATCTGGTAATAGTCGGGGTGAATTTCACTGAAGGCGAGAAAACCGTGACGGTTGCCGCCATATTCGACAAAGGCTGCCTGAAGGGAAGGTTCGACGCGGGTTACGCGGGCGAGATAGATGTTTCCTTTGAGCTGCTTCTTGTCCTGGGATTCAAAGTCGAATTCTTCGATGCGGTTACCGCGAACGACAACAACGCGTGTTTCCTCCGGGTGGGAGGCGTCTATCAGCATCTTGTTGGGCATTATTTCGTTTCCTCCCGGCAGCCATCAGCCGCAGCTGGCGGGGCAGACCCCGCCGCTGTGTGCCTGGATTTGTGTGGCTGCCGGATAATTGAATGTCCGCCGGCCGGAGCTTGAGCGCGATGGCGGTGCCGCCCGCAGCCACAATGGCGCGGTTCGATGCGGACCTTTCCATGATTGCGCTTGAAGCCATCGGCACCCAGCAGAACCTTTTGAACCAAAGCCCGGGCTTGGCCGGACCAGCTTGTTTGCTCGCACAGAGCCGGCGCGGGAGATCCCGGCCGTTTTCATCGCGCAAGCGATTCCCCCGCCACGGGAGCACGCCTGCGAAAATCGTCGCGATCATCTGAAACCCGGAAGGGCCTTGCACATCTTACCCTGGCGGGAAGCTGCAGGGCGGGCGGTTCCAGGATTGCAGTGATCCAATGTCGCTTTTATGATTTGGCGGGTTGGAAGGCAACCCCGATTTCGGATGCCGGCAAAAAGCGCTTCCGCAGGGGAAGGTGGCGCTCCACCTACCGCATGAAAGGCTTGGTTAACCTTCTCTGGATACCAATCGTTAATCGGGTTGGCCGCCAGACAGGCCGTTCTGCCAAACAGGCCGGCGCGAGGCGCCTAACGGGGAGCGACTAGAATAGAGATGGGACTGGCAGGCACCGCAGACAAGGAGCGTGGCGCCGCCGGATATCTGCGGCTCATGGCAAGGACTGTTTTCCTGCTGGTGATCCTGCTTGGCGCGACCGCCGCCTCGCGGGCCGACGGGTTGCTTGGCGCCACCGGCTACAAGATGGCCGGCGATGCAACCAAGATGCGCATCGTCGTGACCTTCGACCGAGAACCGGACGTGAAGTGGTTCCTGCTGCGCGGTCCCAGCCGCCTTGTCGTCGACCTGCCGCGCACGCGATTCGCCCTCAACGCCAAGGACGTGAAGCCGCGCGGGCTGGTGCGCGCCGTTCGCTACGGCGATCAGGGCAAAGGCTCTCGGCTGATCCTGTCCGGCAAGGGACCGTTTGCCGTCGACAAGCTCGAGGTGCTGAAGAATGACGATGGCAGCGGCTATCGCGTGGCCATCGACATGTCGGCCGCATCCGAAAGAGAATTCGACGAGGCTTTGGCCAACCAATCGCTGACGACCGGCTCGACCGTTTCTACCGACAAGGGCGGCCGTGTCGGCACAGGGCCGATTTCGGCGCCTGGGCACCGCTTCACAGTGGTCATCGATCCGGGTCATGGCGGCGTCGACGGCGGCGCGGAGAGCGCCGGCGGCACGGTCGAGAAGAACGTCACGCTCGCCTTTGCGACCGAACTACGTGACAAGCTGGCCGCGGTCGGCAGCTATGATGTCTATATGACACGGGACAGTGACGTGTACCTGCCGCTCGACGAGCGCGTGCGCATCGCCCGCCAGCACGAAGCCGATCTCTTGATCTCCATCCATGCCGATACGATCGCCGTCAGAGGTCTCCGCGGCGCCACGGTCTACACGCTCTCGGACAAGGCTTCCGATCCCGAGGCTCAGGCGCTCGCCGATCGTGAAAACCTCTCCGACCAGTTCGCCGGCCTAAAGATCGAGGACGACAATAAGGAGGTCACCGACATCCTGATCGACCTGATCCGCCGCGAGACCCACGGCTTTTCGATGAGCTTTGCGCACACGCTGGTCGGCCAGTTGTCGACCAGCGTCGGTCTGATCAACAATCCGCAGCGCTCGGCCGGCTTCAAGGTGCTGAAGGCGCCCGACGTGCCCTCGGTTCTGGTCGAGCTTGGTTACCTCTCCAACAGCAAGGACGAGGCGCAATTGCTCAGCGCCGACTGGCGCGGCAAGGCGGCTCAGAGCATAACCAATGCCGTTGCCCTGTTTGCCGCGGCGAAAGCGGGAGCCAGGGCTGGGGGCTGACGGGGACCGAACCCGCCCACAACCTTGAGCCGTCCTACAACCGCAAGCAGCGTTGCGCGACGACAACACGTGGCGTTATTATTTGACGGACGGAGTTCCTGAAACTTCGTGCTGCCGTATTTTGTCCACATGGTCGCGACAATGGGTTTCCATTGCGGATTGGGACCGCCCCTGAAGCTTGCGCGACTGTCGGCTTCGTTTAGGAAATCCCGGACCTCGGACTGGAGCGGGCATGATTCGTCTCATCGGCTATTTCTTCGGCATCGGCACGACGCTGGCGCTGCTGGTCGCTGCGGGCCTTGCCATCTACATCGGCCATCTGACGAAGGATCTGCCCGACTACGAGGTTCTGGCCAAATATGAGCCGCCGGTGACGACGCGCATCCATGCCTCGGATGGCTCGCTGATGGCCGAATATGCTCGCGAGCGGCGCCTTTATCTGCCGATCCAGGCGATCCCGGACCGCGTCAAGGCTGCCTTCATGTCGGCCGAGGACAAGAACTTCTATAACCATCCCGGCATCGACATCACCGGCCTCGGCCGCGCCATCATCGTCAATCTGCAGAACTTCGGCTCGGGCAGGCGTCAGGTCGGCGCCTCGACGATCACGCAGCAGGTTGCAAAGAACTTCCTGCTGACCTCCGACCAGACCTATGAGCGCAAGATCAAGGAGATGATCCTGGCCTTCCGCATCGAGCAGGCCTATTCGAAGGACCGCATCCTCGAGCTCTATCTCAACGAGATCTTCTTCGGCTTCGGCGCCTATGGCGTTGCCGGCGCCGCGCTGACCTATTTCGACAAGTCGGTCAACGAACTCACCGTCGCTGAAGCCGCTTACCTTGCTTCGCTGCCCAAGGGCCCCAACAACTATCATCCCTTCAAGCATGCCGACCGGGCGATCGAGCGCCGCAATTGGGTCATCGACCAGATGGTCGAGAACGGCTACGTCACGCGCGAGGAGGGCGACAAGGCCAAGGCCGAGCCGCTCGGCGTGAAGCCGCGCCGTAACGGCTCCTACTTGTTCGCGGGCGAGTATTTCACCGAGGAGGTGCGTCGCCAGATCATCGCCCGCTACGGCGAGAATGCGCTCTATGAGGGCGGCCTGTCGGTGCGCACCACGCTCGATCCGAAAATCCAGCTCATCGCCCGCAAGGCGATGCAGAACGGATTGCTGAAATACGACACGCTGCGCGGCTACCGCGGACCGGTGACCCATATCGACGTTTCCGGCGACTGGGGCGTGCCGCTCGGCGCGGTCAAGGGGCTGGAGGACGTGCCGGAGTGGACGCTCGCCGTCGTGCTCGACAGTTCGGCCGATGGGCTGACGATCGGCATGCAGCCGGCGCGTCAGGTCTCCGGCGACCTCGTCAAGGACCGCGTCGAGGGCACCGTCAGCAAGGACGACATGGGCTTTGCCATGCGCCATTTCGTCAACGGCAAGTCCGTCAGGGCGAAATCTCCGGCGGAAGTGCTTGAACCCGGCGACGTCATCTTCGTGCAGAAGAACGAGGGCTCCGACAACGCCTATAGCCTGCGCCAGGTGCCCGAGGTCGAAGGCGGCCTGGTTGCCATGGATCCGCATACCGGGCGTGTGTTGGCCATGGTCGGCGGCTTCTCCTACGCGCAGTCGGAGTTCAACCGCGCTACCCAGGCGATGCGCCAGCCGGGCTCCTCGTTCAAGCCGATCGTCTATTCGGCGGCGCTCGACAACGGCTACACGCCGGCTTCCGTGATCATGGACGGGCCGATCACCATCCAGAGCGGCAACACGACCTGGACGCCGAAGAACTATGACGGCACGGCCGCCGGCCCGGCCACCTTGCGCTCGGGCATCGAGAAGTCGCGCAACCTGATGACGGTGCGGCTGGCCAACGACATGGGCATGAAGCTGGTCGTCGAATATGCCGAGCGTTTCGGCGTTTACGATCATCTTGCGCCCTATCTGCCGATGGCTCTGGGCTCCGGCGAGACGACGGTCATGCGCATGGTGTCGGCCTATTCGATCATGGCCAATGGCGGCAAGTCGATCAAACCGTCGCTGATCGACCGCATCCAGGATCGCTACGGCAAGACCGTGTTCAAGCAGGACGAACGCGGCTGCGAGGGCTGCAACGCCGCCGAATGGAAGAACCAACCCGAGCCGGAACTGGTCGACAATTCCGAGCAGGTGCTCGATCCGATGACCGCCTACCAGATCACCTCCATGATGGAGGGCGTGGTGCAGCGCGGCACCGGCGCCACCATCGCCGAGCTCGGCCGCCATATCGCCGGCAAGACCGGAACCACCAATGACGAGAAGGACGCCTGGTTCATCGGCTTCACGCCGAACCTCGTCGTCGGCCTCTATATGGGCTACGATACGCCGCGCGGCCTGGGCAAGGGGGCCACGGGTGGTGGCCTCGCCGCGCCGATCTTCAAGGACTTCATGCGCGTCGCGCTCGACGGCACGCCCAATGTCGACTTCCAGGTTCCGGAAGGCATGAAGCTGATCGCCATCAACCGCAAGACCGGCATGCGCGCGGCCGAAGGCGACCCCAACACCATCATCGAGGCGTTCAAGCCCGGCACCGGCCCGGCCGACAGCTATTGGGTCATCGGCATGGGCGCGGACGGCTCCAATGGTGCCGGCGGCGCGCTGTCGCCGCAGGCCAATCAGGCCATCCAGGACGGTGGCGGCGGCCTTTACTGACTTCCCCAGGTTTCGAATGGGCCGGCAGCTTAACGCCGGCCCATTTCGCTTTACAGGCGGCGGTGCCGTGCCTATGTATCGCGCCGATTCCGAAAAGAACGACAAGAACAGGACAGAACGAAGAGCCATGCGCGCGGAAACGCAGAACATTGTCGACGAGATCAGGCAGGCGATAACCCTGCTGAGGAGGCATCTTTGACTGGGATCCGGCCCTCAAGCGGCTTGAATATCTGAACTCGCGCGCGGAGGATTCCAGCCTCTGGAACGACCCTGCGGAAGCGCAGAAGCTAATGCGGGAGCGCCAGAGCCTCGATGAGGGGATCGCGGCGGTCAAAGGCCTGACCCAGGCGCTCGAGGACAATATCGGCCTGATCGAACTCGGCGAGGAAGAGGGCGACGAGGGCGTCGTCGCCGAAGCCGAAGCGGCGCTGCGTTCGATGCAGGGCGAGGCCAAGGCCCGTCAGGTGGAGACCCTGTTGTCGGGCGAGGCGGACGCCAACGACACCTATCTTGAAATCCATGCCGGCGCCGGCGGCACCGAGAGCCAGGACTGGGCCTCGATGCTCTTGCGCATGTACACGCGCTGGGCCGAGCGGCGCCGCTTCAAAGTCGAGGTGCTGGAAGTCCATGAAGGCGAAGAGGCCGGCATCAAGTCGGCCACCGTGCTTATCAAGGGGCACAACGCCTATGGCTGGTTGAAGACAGAATCTGGCGTTCACCGCCTGGTGCGCATCTCGCCCTACGACAGCAATGCGCGCCGCCACACCTCCTTCGCCAGCGTCTGGGTCTATCCCGTCATCGACGACACGATCGAGATCAACGTTTCGGAATCCGACGTGCGCATCGACACCTACCGTTCATCCGGGTCGGGCGGGCAGCACGTCAACACCACCGACTCGGCGGTCCGCATCACCCATCTCGCGACCGGCATCGCAGTTGCTTGCCAAGCCGAACGCTCGCAGCACAAGAACCGGGCCAAGGCCTGGGAGATGCTGCGCTCGCGGCTCTACGAGGAAGAGCTGAAAAAGCGCGAGGCCGTGGCGAACGCCACCGAGGCGTCGAAGAGCGATATCGGCTGGGGCCACCAGATCCGTTCTTACGTCCTCCAACCCTATCAGCTGGTGAAGGATCTGCGCACCGGCGTCGAAAACACCAGCCCGTCAAGCGTGCTCGACGGCGATCTCGACGAATTCATGGAGGCCTCGCTGTCGCATCGCATCGAGGGCGGTGCAGGTGAGGCGATGGCGGACCTCGACTAGGTATTCCGAAAACTTTCCGCCGGGTGGCGGCTGGCAGGGGGTGAGACCTTGGCAAATCCGGAAAAGGCAGGTGCTCGTACGCTTGCCGGGCAATGCTTCTGCAGCCTCGTCCGCTACGAGGTGACCGATGAATTCGCCTACGCGGTGAATTGCCATTGCTCGAACTGCCGCCGTACTACAGGGTCGGCTTTCAAGCCCATTGCCGGCATCGCGCGCGACAAGTTTCATCTCACCGCGGGCGACGACAGGCTGCTGATCTATGGCGATGCCGGCGGCCACGATGCGCATTGCGGGCAGTGCGGCTCCTTGCTCTACTCCTTGGTGCGGGAGGGTGCCTACGTCCATGTTGCCATGGGGACCCTGACAGGCGATCCGAGCATTCGCCCAAGTGCACATATCTTCGTCGGTTCCAAGGCGCCATGGTTCACGATTACGGACGACCTGCCGCAATATCGTGAACATGTCACCGGCTGACGGTCGGAACTTCCGTCGGCAGAATTTCGTTCTTAGGCACCCCTGGTCGCAGGCTTGTCGTAGTTATTGTTAACCAAGTCGGCGCACCCTTTTCTGCGGCCGCTGCTGAACCCCGGTGCGATTCCGAGGGCACGCCCAGTTCTTGCGCCGGCCAAGGAATCAGCCCAGCATTCGGGCTGGGTATAGAAGCATGTATGGCCGGACGCGGCATATCTGCGACTGACGATCCGGCCACTGGGAAGACACGTTCCGGGAACGGGCAAGCGACAAAACGCTTGATGCTCGAAAGGAACGCTTCGATGTCTGCTGCCAAGTCAAGATCGGCCCGAGCCGTTCGCCCGGCCGGCCGGCTCCTGTTTTCCCTGTTCGCCACCTTCGGGACCATGATGCTGACCGCTACTGCCGTCGCGCACGACGCCAAACCTACGGCGATGCTTCCGCAAGCCTGGAGCTATCCCTTTGCCTGCTGCGCCAACTACGACTGCAAGGAGGTGCCACAGACATCGATCGGCGAGCGGCCGGAAGGCTATGTGATAAAAGGCACGGGCGAGGTGGTCGCCTACAGCGACAAGCGGGTCAAGGATTCGCCTGATGGCGAATATCACTGGTGCGCGCACCAGGCCGGATTGGACGCCGGCAAGACCATCTGCCTGTTCGTGCCGCCGCCCTCTTACTAGGATTGCCGCGGCCAGGCAGTGCCATGTGAGCTCTCGACCGGGCGCTGCCGCGCCTGCTGACGAACGGTTGTCAGAACGACGTCTTTATGTTGCCTTGCTGCCACAGAAGTTCCGCCGCGTCTTCCGCACGGAACTGTGCGGGGGGCGGCGGACAACGGAGAGATCCATGATCATCAAGGGAAGCTGCCACTGCAAGGCCACGACTTTCGAAGTCTCCGAGGCGCCGCAGACGGTGACGCAATGCACGTGCTCATTCTGCTCCAAGCGCGGGTCGCTCTGGGCCTATTACGTCCCGTCGCAATTCAAGCTCACCAGCCCGCCTAAGAACGTCTCCTTCTACCGCTGGGGCTCGAATACCATAAAGCATGGTTTCTGCTCGACCTGCGGCTGCGGCACCTTCACCGAAACGCCGGACTGGTCGACGGGCCAGCCCGACTTCGACAACCCGAGGATCAGCGTCAACTCTCGCCTGTTCGACGACTTCGACCTGGACAGGGTCGAAGTGGTGGTGATCGACGGCAAGAACCTCTGGTAGCTTTGCCGTTCCGCTTTTTGCCGCAATTCATGGTACAACGCGTGCGGAAGGGCTGATTTGGCGCGGCTGCAACGGCCGCGATTTGGAGAGGGACAATCTTATGAAGAAGACCGTGCTCGTCGTCGTGGCGACGGCTGTGCTCGTGAGCGCCTGCACCACCACCGATCCGTATACCGGCGACCAGAAGATCTCCAACACCGCGGCCGGCGCCGGCCTCGGCGCTTTGGCGGGTGCCAGCCTTGGTCTGCTGGCCGGCGGCAACGACCGCCGCAACGCGCTGATCGGTGCGGGCATCGGCGCCCTTGCCGGCGGCGCGATCGGCGCGACGATGGACC
>NZ_RZSV01000236.1:0-8131 GCF_004023205.1 Mesorhizobium sp. M1A.F.Ca.IN.020.03.2.1
GCTCTGCAGGTTTTCCTCGGTGATACCTTCCTGAGTGCCCTCGAAGAGCTGGGTCAGCGCATGCCGGAAACCTTCGACCGGCTCGGAGATCGGCACGATGTCGTAACGGCAGCCGAGCGCGCGGGCGCAATCCTCGGCGTCCTTCAGCGAGTCCTTCGAGGTATAGCGATAGGGCATCATGACGGTGCGCAGCCGCTCCTCGCCAAGCGCGTCGACCGCCAGTGCAGCGCAGATCGCGGAGTCGATGCCGCCGGAGAGGCCGAGCACCACGTTCTTGAAGCCGTTCTTGTTCACGTAGTCGCGCAGGCCCAGCATGCAGGCCCGGTAGTCGGCCTCCTCCCGCTCCGGAATCTTCGACATTGGGCCTTCGGAACAGACCCAGATGCCATCCCTTCGCTTCCAGGTGGTGACGTCGACCGCTTCCTCGAACTGGCTCATCTGGAAGGCAAGCGTCTTGTCCGCGCCGATGGCGAAGGAGGCGCCGTCGAAGATGAGTTCGTCCTGGCCACCAAGCTGATTGGCGTAGATCATCGGCAATCCGCATTCGATGACCTGACGGATCACCACCTGGTGGCGGACGTCGATCTTGGCGCGGTAGTAGGGCGAGCCGTTCGGCACAAGCAGGATCTCGGCGCCGCTCTCGGCCAGCGTCTCGCAGACGGCGATGTCGCCCCAGATGTCCTCGCAGATCGGGACACCGATGCGCACCCCGCGGAAATTCACCGGCCCTTGCAGCTCCGGCCCGGCCTGGAAAACGCGCTTCTCGTCGAACTCGCCATAGTTCGGCAGGTCGAGCTTGTAGCGCTCGGCGATGATCTTGCCGCGATCGGCGAAGACGATGGAGTTATGCGTGCCGGTCCGGCGCTTCAGCGGCGTGCCGATGATGACGCCAGGACCGCCATCGGCGGTGTCGGCGGCGAAATCCTGCGCCGCCTTTTCGCAAGCCTTCAGGAAGGCCGGCTTCAGCACCAGGTCTTCCGGCGGATAGCCGGCGAGGAAGAGCTCCGTGTAGAGCACCAGATCGGCGCCCTGGCGGGTCGCATCCGCCCTTGCCTCGCGCGCCTTGGCGAGATTGCCGGCGACATCGCCGACGGTCGGGTTGAGCTGGGCGACGGCAATGCGCAGTAGGTCGGGAGCGGTCTGGGTCATGAATTGGATTTAGCGTGGCGGCAATCGCCGGGCAATGGCGATTGCTTGTGCCACCCAGGACTGGCCGGCGAATGCCGGTCATGTCCCGCCTCAGCCGGAGGCGATCAGGCCTGCTCGCCCATGTATTCGCGCAGCGTCTCCGGCGAATGGTTCTCGCCGATCGACATCGCCAGAATGCGCGAGATGTGCCGGCGCGGCAGCCCGGTCGCGGCGGACCATCGGTTGATCTGCGCCTGGATCTTGTCGAGATCCCGCTTCGAAGTCGGGCTTTCGGCGATGTCGAGACCGGCGTCGCGCAGCGCCGCCGCCATGTCGGCGGAAACAATGAAGGTGTCCCACTCCAGCCAGCGCAGAAAATACTGGCCGGTGTTGCCGCCGAGCCGGCTGCCATGCTTGCCGAGATAGGCGGTCAGCCCGACCTGGTCGTCGGCCGGCCAGTCGGCCAGGAACTTGCCGAAGCCGCCATGTTCCTTCGAGACGCGGTCGACGAAAGCCGCGTTGTCGCGCACGGATTTGATCTTTTGCGGGTTGCGCACGATGCGCTTGTCGGACGCCAGCTCGTGCCAGAAGTCGTCCGGCTGGAACAGGAGCCGCTTCGGCTCGAAGCCAAGGAACGCCTCCTCGAAACCAGGCCATTTCTGCTCGATCACACGCCAGACGAAACCGGCGGCAAAGATGCGCTCGGCCATCGTGGAGAGGATGCGGTCATCATGAACTTTCGCCACGGCAGCGTTGTCGGGCATAGGTCCGAGCAGCGACGCCAGCGCCTCTTCACCGCCCTTGCGTTTTGCCGCCCGGGCACGAATTCGCTGGAAATCGGCCATTTCCGCCCTCGCCTGTGCCGACCAATCTATCACTTCCCGTCAGGCTCGGTAGCCTCTACCTCTATACGCAATTCCAGGAAAAGTGCGAAGCGGTTTTCCGTCCGGAATTGAGTGAGCTAAGTAAGCAATCTCAGGAAAAAGTGCGCAGCGGTTTCCATCCGGATTCTTGGAACCCGGGCCTGACGACGGAGAGGACGATGAACAAGACGGTCGAGGATCTGTCGAACCGCTGGCTGAAGCGAAAGCCGGACGGTCTCTCTCCTCTCGAGAGCCGCGTGCTGAAGTCGACGCTGGAACGCACCACCATCACCAGGGACACCAACAAGGCAGTCGCCTTTCATCAGAGCTATGGCGATCGCGTTGCCGACACGATCGCCCGTATCGGCGGCTCATGGTCCTTCATTCTGGGCTTCATCGCCTTTCTGGTGCTGTGGACCTTTGGCAATGTCTGGCTCTTGTCGCGGAACGCCTTCGATCCCTATCCCTTCATCTTCCTCAACCTCGTGCTCTCGATGGTCGCCGCCTTGCAAGCACCGGTGATCATGATGTCGCAGAACCGCCAGACCGAGCGTGACCGCATCGACGCCGCCCATGACTATGAGGTCAACCTGAAGGCCGAGATCGAGATCATGGCGCTGCATGAGAAGCTCGACGAACTGCGCCACAGTGAGCTCATCGGCATGCGCGACGAGATCCTGCGCATGGCCGAGCAGATCAGGCGGATCGACGAGAAGCTGTCGGCGCGGTCGGCGGGCTGATGACCGAGGCCATCCATCGTCTCATCGAGCAATACGGGCTGATCGCGGTCTTCCTTGGCTGCGTCGCCGAGGGCGAAAGCGCTGCCATCCTCGGCGGCTTCTTCGCCCATCAGCACATATTCGTGCTCTGGCAGGCTTTCCTGGCGGCGTTTCTCGGCGCCTTCGCCGGCGACACGGCTTTCTTCACCCTCGGCCGCAGCTTTGCCGATCATCCCTATGTCGTCAGGCTGCGCAGGCGGCCGGGTTTCCGCCGCGCCTACCGGCTGCTCAACACCCATCCCAACATCTTCGTGCTGACGAACCGCTACATCTACGGAATGCGGCTTGTCGGCGGCATCGCCGCCGGGCTGTCGACCGTGTCGGTGCCGCGCTTCGTCATCCTGAACGCCATCTCGTCGGCAGTCTGGGCAGCCCTCTTCGGCACGGTCGGCTATGTCTTCGGGCTGGGGGCGGAGCGCATGGTCGGCCAGGCATTTGCCCGCCATGAGCGCGTGCTCGTAGCCCTCGCCGTCGGCATCGCTGTGGCCGTCCTGGCCGGACTGGTTGCCCGCCATTTTGCCGGAAGGGAGCGCGCAAAGGACGCAAAAGAGGATCAGGCCGAATCCTAAGCTGTCGGACCGATGCCTCCCGGTCAGATCGGCGCGCCGATGATGCGCTCGATGATGGCAATGCCCCAGACGCCCCCCGCGATCACGATCGAAATCAGCACCGCCAGCGAGCCGCAGTCCTTGGCGAGCTGGATGTCGATGTGGAACTCGCGGGAGATCGCGTCGCACGCAGCCTCGATGCCTGTGTTGAGCACCTCGACCAGAATCATCAGCAGAACCGCGCCGATCAGCAAGGCGTAGCCGCGCCAGGATACCGAGATGAACCAGCCGGCCGGCAGAGCGAGCGCAAGCAGCATCAACTCCTGCTGGAACGCCTTTTCGTGAGCAGCCAGCTTGCGGAAAGCCCGCACCGAGTTGATGAAAGCGTCGATCAGCCGCTGCATGCCCAGCCCCGTTTCGAATCACCGTGAGGGGATATCGCAACAGCCGGGTCAAGGGAATAAGGCAGGCGGCCCAAAAGTCACTCGTCCGCGACCTTTATCGACGGCGTCGACTTGTCGAACTGCGGCAGGCCGTCGTCGATTGCATAATAGTCGCCCTTGTCGCCGACGAAGATGTGGCTTTCGGCCGAAAGCCCGGTCGGCTTGTCGAACGAGCCGGCCATGATGGAGATCGTGTCGAGCTCGTTGTGCTTCCAGAACAGCACCGAGCCCGCAGCTGCGGCAAAAACCGCGTTTCGCTATGTCGGACGCGCCGTACCAAGCAAGCGCGTCGGCCCCCTCGATGTCGATGTCGGCGTCCCTCGAAGAAGTCGCTGCAACGAAATGGCCTGTTTGCTTGCGGCACTGCGAGCAGTGGCAATAGACCACCCCGCGCAACGCTCCTCTCGTCGTGAAGCGCACCGCTCCGCACAGGCACGATCCCGTGTGATTTTCGCCCATCCCCGGCCTCCTTCAACGCCATACGCTTCGATCGCGCCACACAAGATTCCAGTTTTGCGCTCTTCCGGCGCAGGCAAATGCGACACCGAAGCGGCGCGTTTCAAAAGCTGCGCCTGCACTGCAGTGCAACCTGAAGCAGCAAAAACGGTCTGGAAACGCCCGCCATTAAGGAAACTTTAGCGCAGCTGCATTTATGGTTCCTGCAGGCGATGGTCGTGTTGGGGACGCGGCCTAGCATCGCAATTCTGATTCGATCCCCGCATTGGCGGCTCCCGGCGGTGGCAGGTCTCCGGTCGCGCACTGAAGGGGGTAGTGAACAGACTATGCAGCCGGCAGCCGTCCCGAGCGACAGAAATGGCGACATCGCCAGCACCGTTGTGGCGACCATGCGCCAGCTCGGCCTGCTCGGCCTGCCGCGCAACTACGAAATCTTCTATGAAGCGCTGAGCGGCAGCAATCACGAGCTCAGCCTGGCTGTCGTCTCGTTGAGCAACCGCCCGACGCAAGAGGATCTCGATCGCATCGGACGCACCTTCTTCCCGCAGCACCACGGGCCTGCGATCGTCGAACACGCCCGCGAGGTGGTCGCCAAGGAGCTTGAGGACGTCGCCGCGCTGCTGCGCAGCGAGCGCAGCCATATCGAAAAGTACGGCCGCATCCTCGACGAGACGTCGAGCGGCCTGAGCAATCGCAGCCTGCTTTCCCAGGATCTGCTGCAAAAGATCGCCGGCGCGATGTCTGCCGCCACCAGCTCGACGCTGGATCACAACCGCCAGATCGCGAGCACGCTCAGCGAAAAGACGGCCGAGCTCGAGAGCGTCAAATCGAAGTTGGAGGAATACAAGCGGCTCGCCAATACCGATCCGCTGACGCAGATCTGGAATCGCCGCGCCTTCGACAAGGAAATCACGCGCATCTACAACAGCAACCGCGGTATCCTCTTCAACGCGCTCATCCTTGCCGACATCGATCGCTTCAAGGATATCAACGACCATTACGGCCATCCGGTCGGCGACAGGATCATCCAGATCATCGCCGACATCTTCCAGTCCAGCATCCGCGCCGACATGTTCGTGGCGCGCACCGGCGGCGAGGAGTTCGCGCTGATCGTCGAAGGCGCCAGCGAGGACACCACCTATGAAATCGCCGAGCGCATCCGCGTGCTGATCGAACAGACGCCGTTCACAAGCAGCCAGACCGGGATGAACTATGGCACGGTGACTGTCTCGATGGGCATTTGCATGGCTTCCGAGGCCGACACCCCCGAAGACCTCTACACCAAGGCCGACCGCGCGCTCTACCGCTCCAAGATCGGCGGCCGCAACCGCGTCACCAGGCATTCCACAATGGCCGGGCGTGCCGGCAAGGGCTGGCTGCTCTACAAGAAGGACTGAGGGCACATTGGACACCCTTTCCAAATGAATTTCTGTGGACTATATTTTCCATGGAAATGAAAGGGGTGCGCTCATGCCACGTCCAGTCGCTGCCGCGACGGCGGCAGAAAATGCCGTCATCACCAAGGCCACGCTGCGCGCGGCCGACCTGCTCGAGATCACGGCGCGAACGCTTGCTCTGGTCATCGGCGTCTCTGAGGCGACGGTCTCGCGCATGCGCAAGCAGGAGTTCCTGCTCGAGCGCGGCACCAAGCCGTTCGAGCTTGCGGTGCTGTTCGTGCGGCTGTTCCGCTCGCTCGACGCCATCGTCGGCGGCGACGAGACGGTCGCCCGGGCATGGCTGAAGAACCCGAACACGGCGCTCGACGGCACGCCGCTCGAAAAAATCCTGACCATTGCCGGACTTGTCGATGTCATTGCCTACCTGGATTCCCGACGCGCTCTCGTCTGAGGCCGTCAGGCTCGAAGGCAAATATTGGCGGATGGTCGAGGCGCAGCATCGCGTCTCGACCCTGAAGCTCGTCGACAGGCTCAACGAGCAGGGCCTGCTCGAAGACCTCATCGAGGAAAGCAAGCCGCGGATCCCGCTGGAATGCCGCCATCTTCACTATCTTCTGGCGACGCCCTTCCGCTACGGCTCGATTTATCCGTACGGCTCGCGCTTCCGCCGCGCCGGCAAGACCAAGGGCGTCTACTACGCCGCCGAGACGGTGCTGACGGCAGTGGCGGAAATGGCCTTCTACCGCTTGCTGTTCTTTGCGGAATCGCCGCAAACGCAATGGCCGAACGACGCGGCCGAATATACCGCCTTTGCCGCGGCCATCAGATGCGAGAAGGCCGTCGACCTCACGCGGCCGCCGCTCGACCGCGACGAGAAGGCGTGGACGGATCCGACTGACTATGCCGCCTGCCAGGCCATCGCCGACGTGGCGCGCGAGGCGGGGATGCAGGCCATCCGCTACCGCTCGGCGCGCGATCCGAAGGGCGCCAACATCGCGCTCTTGACGTGCAGCGGTTTTGCCAAGGCCAAGCCGCTGGAGCCTCATACCTGGCGCATCCGCATCGGCTCGTTCGGGGTCCAGGCAATCTGCGAATTTCCAGACAGGCGGCTGGAATTCTCAAGGACGAGCTTTGTCGATCCGAGGCTGGCGAATATGCGCTGGGAGCGCGGGCGCTAGTTAAGCCAGAATGTTGACCGCACGCGCGGCGACCAGCGCGATCGTCAGCAGCGAGATCATTGCCTCGGCCATCATCAGGAGCTTGGCGCGCTGAGTGAGCGGTAATGTGTCGGTCGGCGAGAACGCCGTCGCATTGGTGAAGGCCAGGAACACGTAATCGACAAAGCCGGGCAGCCAGTCGCGGATCTCGCGATCGGCCAGCGTCATCTGCGGGAACAGGAAATCGGCATGCGCGCGCTTGACCAGGCCGCAGGTCGGCGGGCCGCCGCGGTCGGTGCTCCAGAACCACAGCGCGAAGACGATGACGTTGGTGACCCAGATGTTGAGCGCGTCGACAAGCAGCGTCGTGCCGGCGCCGGCATGGCCTGCCAGCAGCTTCTGGACCAGAAAGACCAGCGAGCCGCAATTCATGATGCTGATGACGCCGGTCATGACCAAGGCGGTACGGCGGATGAAGACGCGAAACCGGCCGATCGCATACCAATGCTCGTGATCGACGGCCTTCTGAGTCGCCATTTGCGTCCAGGCCGTTGCGATCGACAAAGGCACGAGCAGCGCCGCCTCGATCGCGGGCGCGAGCCAGCGCGGACCGAAGGACAGGTCGTTGATGACCAGAAGCTGCAGGCAGATGACGACAAGCACCGCCGCCCGCGCCGACCAGAAGTCGATCGCGCGGTGATGAACGATGGCATGCTCGTGGCGCATGGGGGGACCTGTGTCGTGTGCGCGGTTTTCGACCGCGGGCGACACCTCCACCTCAATCTTGGTCTTGCGATGGTCGCGTAACTATAAATTTTCGTAAGGTTTCGGCGGCCGGCGCCTCGCAGGATCGGCCCAAACGAAAAGGGCGTCGGACTTTGTCCGACGCCCCGGTTCGATCGCTGGCAAGCGGCTTAGGCGTTGGCGGCTTGCTTGTGCTGGATCGTATGGCTTTTCTTGAGCAGATCCGAGACCAGGAAGGCCAGTTCGATCGCCTGGTCGGCATTGAGGCGCGGATCGCAATGGGTGTGATAGCGGTCCTGCAGGTCTTCCGCCGTGATGGCCCGGGCGCCGCCGGTGCACTCGGTGACGTTCTTGCCGGTCATCTCGACATGGATGCCGCCCGGATGCGTGCCTTCGGCGCGGTGTACCTCGAAGAAGGTCTGCACTTCCTTCAGGATACGGTCGAACGGCCGCGTCTTGTAGCCGGCCGCCTCGATCGTGTTGCCATGCATCGGGTCGGAAGACCACACCACGTTGCGGCCCTCCTTCTTCACCGCCCGCACCAGCTTCGGCAGATGCTCGGCGACCTTGTCGGAGCCGAACCGCGCGATGAGCGTCAGCCGTCCGGGCTCATTCT
>NZ_RZSV01000237.1:0-8125 GCF_004023205.1 Mesorhizobium sp. M1A.F.Ca.IN.020.03.2.1
GCGCTGCGCCATCCCGACTTCATCAGCGCCGCGCGCTCGGGCCCGAGGGGCCGCATCGCGCTCGCCTATTTCGAATGGGCGGGCGTCGTGCGCGACGACGGCGTGATCGGCTGGCAAGTGATCGACGGCGCGGACAGCGCCAACGCCTTCGCCGACACCATCGCGGGTCGTCCGTTCCGGAGCTTTCGCGGCACGTCGATTTCAGGCGCTCTCGGATTCGGCGCCGGACTTCTGGAGAAAAACAGCTACTCGGCGCCGCGCCGGGTCATCGACATATCGGGGGACGGGCCCAACAATGCCGGGCGGCCCGTCGCGATGATCCGTGATGCGGCTTTGGCCAAAGGCATCGTGGTCAACGGCCTGCCGATCCTGATCAATCCGTCGCCGAGCGTCATTCGTCTCGACCGCTACTATGCCGATTGCGTCACCGGCGGCCCCGGTTCGTTCGTGTTGCCGATCTATGCGGCGTCGGAATTCTCGACGGCTATCCGCCGCAAGCTGATCCAGGAGGTGAGCGGGATCGGCGACGCCGGAAGCATCCGCGTCGACGCGGAGGCGCCGACCGACTGCCTGCTTGGCGAACGGCTGCGGCAGCGGTTTTCCGATCCGTATTTTCCGGAGCTGGATCGGTGAGGTCCCAATTTGCACTGTTTCGGCCAGAGCGCCGCGCTGTGCCTCAGGCCGCTCTGGCGCCGTATTTGGCGCGGAACTCGTCATAGCAATCGCGGCGCCAGCGCCGGCCGACGACATAGCCGCGCAGCAGTTCGGTCGGCGAGTAGCCGAGCGCCTTTGACGACCGGTTGGCGAGATAGCCCGAAAAGGCCTGTGGCAGCCTCCCCTTCAATATGTCGGCGATGATCTGCCGCGCGATCATATAGGGCGGCACGTCGGGATAGCGGTCGGCAATATAAGGATGTTTGCCGATCAGGTTGGCGTAGGCCTCGACATAGCCGTCGCGCCGGCCGGAGATCGAATTTTCCGAATTGTATTTCTTCCAGTCTATATCATCCGACAGCAAGGCGCCGCTGCGGTTGGCAAAACGCAGCAGCAATTCGCGGTCCTGCATGCGCGTGATATCGCTGTCAAAGCCGCCGATCGCAAGCAGCGATTCGTGCCGGGCGGTGATCGCCGAGCCGGCGATGAAGATCGTCTGCGAGACCAGGGCGCGCTGCAGCCTGCTCTTGTCGAGCAAGGCCTGACGATTGATGCATTTGGTGCTGCGGCCGCCCTTGACCGAGATGAAGGAACTGATCAGCACTTCGAGCGAGGGGTTCCTGTCGAAGTGCGACAGCGTCCGGTCGAGGCGGTCCGGCAGATAGACATCGTCGGAATCGAGAAAGGTCACGATCGGGGCCCGCGCGCGCTCGATGCCCGCGTTGCGCGCGGCATTGGCGCCGCGCCATTTCGCGCCGACATAGATCAGTCTGGGATCGCGAATCTCGGCCAGCGCCAAGGCCGTTCCGTCGGTCGAACCGTCGTCGACGACAATGTGCTCGAAGCGGGTAAGTGTCTGGGCAAGAACACTTTCCACCGCGCGCACGACCTGGCTTCGCCGGTTGTGCGTCGGCGTGATCACGGTGATCAGCGGAGCTGGGTCGGAGGCAGTCGGCATCTAACTTTCGTTATGGGCAGATAAACGATGACCGTAAGATACTCGCACACCTGCCTCCATGTCCGCCCCCGGATGGATTCGGCAAACGCTACAGAAAAGAGCCGCCTATGTCACCTGAGGTGTCGCATCGGGGTCAAGTTCAGAGCGTGTTTCCTCAAAGTCATGCGGTTTGAAAGCAACACTTCGCGGCGGTTTATCCTTCAACTATGCCCGACATAGTCAGGCACGGTTTCGATTTCGTCGCTTACGAGACCGGCAGCGAGGCTGAAATGACCAAGAAATGCCAGGGTATAAAAAGCCAGGCCTACCACCAGTGAAAACGGGATCTGCCAAAGAGGCATACCCGTTTGCGGCGCGTGGCTGAGCACGCGTCGCGTCGTGCGCCACGACATGGTCCACCAGCGACTGAACGACTTGACGATCCGCTGGCTGCGACTGGGGGCATGAAGCGCGACGAACTTGCGATCGGCGTCCCTGCCGGTCACCAACGCGCGCCAATAGAAGAACCGCCAGCCGCGCGGAGAGTAGTGGTAGACGCGCGCATCAACGTTGACGATCTTGTGGCCCTCGCGCCGAAGCTGGTGCATCAGCAGCGTGCAGGACACCTTGAAGCCGTTATGTGCCGGGAAAGGGTGGCTGACGATCCAATGGCGCCGGAAGGCGACATTGTTGGCATTGATCGCCCGCTTCGAGGCGAATCTTTCGTCTCCACGGGCCATCGGGAAGAACCAGATCAAGGCGAAGGTTCTCGAGAAGAAGTCGTCATAGGACAGATAGGTATGGCCGTTCACGCAGACGGTTTGCGGCTGTTGAAACGGCTGCAGCAGATTTGAAAGCCAACCTGGCTGAGGGACCGTGTCCGAATCCAGGAAAACGACGATGTCCCCTTCGGTCAAAAGCACGCCGTTGTTCTTGAGTTCGTAATACCGGCCGTCGGGGCAAGCTGTGATCGTCAGGTCGGCAACCTGCATCAATTCAGGCGCTTCAGCTTCAATGCTCGCTTGCAGCAAGCTGCCGTCCGAATCGGGCCCGCCATGCGACACGACAACTTTTGGCCTTGCAAAACCCGTAGCGGAAACAGCCGCGATTTCGCGCGCCAGTGACTTCAGCCCCAGGCCGATCTCGTTCCAGTCGATGGATTTGGCGTTCTCCATCTCCATGACGATCGAATAGATCGGGTGTTCAGCCATAGATAATCACCACCAGTTTTGCCGGTACAGTCGCTATAGCCCTGCGGGGTATGCCGTCAAACGATTCTCGGTGCCATTCTATTTGCAAGTTTGCGCTTCAATCGCATGATTCTTTCTAGATCTTCAGGAACCCGCGCTTTTTTCTGTGCGGGAAGCTCGACGGGTCGGCATATTCAGACAGGAAACGTTTTCTCCATTCGTCATTGGTCCCGTCGCGCTGGATTTCGAGACCTGATCCGAGATTCGTTCCCCAGACAGGCTCGACCCCGGCCAACTGGGCAATTTTCTCGAGGCTTCCTCTCGGGTTTTGCTGGACCTGCTCGTAAGTTAGCGCAAGAAAGGACAGCCCGTTTTTCGCGAACCACCCGTCCCAGGCCAGATTTTCCATCAGAATCTTTTCGAGCGATTCGGCGATAGCCTCGCCGTCATAGCGTGGGGATGCGCGATTGACCTCGCTAGAGCGGAATCTGCGGGTTTGGCGCGCACGCGCCCATGAGATCGCCTGACCCAGCAAATCGCTGCGCGTCAGGCGCACATAGTGAAGGTTGGGAAGACTGGCGGGGAGGTTCACCTTCTTGGCAACTTGAGCGAATTGACTCGCAAAAAGCTTGATCGCGTAGATTCCGGAAGAGGACCGTCCTTCCGTCAGCGCCCTCAGAAGCTGCCCTCTGGCATCGCGCGGATAGCCTGGCTGTTCGAGCAGCCGGCGCCCGCCAAACCACTCCAGTGGATTGCCCAGCCCGGCGGAAGCCATCAGTCCTGCAAGATGATTGCTGCCGGTACGCGGCGAAGTGCACACAAGAATCCCTGTGCTTATCTCCGACAGAATTTCCGACGGGATTTGAACCACGGCCGGCCGACGTCGAAAGAGATCGAGCGAGATCATCGTTTCAGCAAGAACACCGCCTGCTGGCCGAAGAAGTTCCAGAACCACCAGGGCATCGACAGGCCGATCTTCTGGCCGTTGGCGTCGAGCGCGGTCGCCTTCTCGACCGTCGCGCCGAGCTCTTCGCACAGATTGACGAAGTCGCGAATGGTGCAGAAGTGGATGTTCGGCGTGTCGTACCAGGAATAGGGCAGGTCCTTGGTGACCGGCATCCTGCCCTTGATCAGCAGCGAGAAGCGCACGCGCCAATGGCCGAAATTGGGGAAGGAGACGATCGCGCGGTTGCCGATCCGAAGCAGCTCGTCGAGCACAAGTTTCGGGTTGCGGGTCGCCTGCAGCGTTTGCGACAGGACGACGAAATCAAAACCTTTGTCGGGGTAGAATTCGAGGTCCTTGTCGGCATCGCCCTGGACGACGGAAAGGCCGCGCGCCACGCATTCGTTGACGCCGCGCTGCGACAGCTCCAGGCCGCGGCCATCGACCCGCTTGGTCGCCTGCAGAACCTCCAGAAGCACGCCGTCGCCGGAGCCGACATCGAGCACGCGCGAATGCGGCGGGATGAGATCGGTGACGACTTCGAGGTCGACACGCTGGGCGCGATTGACGCTCATGGGCACACCTCCGGCCTTTGAGCATTTCCAGCCAGTCGGAATCTCGGCGCCTCAGAAATGCGCCCAGGACACAGAGATCGCGCGCCACTCATAGGCTGAGCCCCCTTGCGCGCGCCGCCGAGGCTATGAAGCCGTTGATGGCCGCGAACAATTCCGGTTCGTCGAGCAGGAAAGCGTCGTGGCCGCGGTCGGTCTCGATCTCGACGAAGGAGACGGACGCGCCGGCGGCGTTCAATGCATGCACGATCGAGCGGCTTTCCTCGGTCGGAAACAGCCAGTCGCTTGTGAACGACACGAGACAGAAGCGTGTCTTAGTGCCCGCGAAGGCATCGGCCAGCCGTCCGCCGTGGTCGGCGGCGAGGTCGAAATAGTCCATAGCGCGGGTCAGATAGAGGTAGGAGTTGGCGTCGAAACGGTCGACGAAGGTCATGCCCTGATGGCGCAGATAGCTTTCGATCTGGAAATCGGCGTCGAAGCCGAAGGTCAGCGCCTCGCGATCCTGCAGGTTGCGGCCGAACTTGCGGTGCAGCGCTGCTTCCGAGAGGTAAGTGATGTGCGCGGCCATGCGCGCCACGGCGAGCCCCTTTTCCGGCCGCCTGCCGAAATCGAGATATTTGCCGCCGTGCCAGTCCGGATCGGCCATGACAGCCTGCCGCCCGACCTCGTGGAAGGCGATGTTCTGCGAGGAATGGCGGGCGCCGGTGGCGATCGGCAACGCGGAGAAGACGCGTTCCGGGTAGCTTGCGGCCCATTGCAGCACCTGCATGCCGCCCATCGAGCCGCCGAGCACGCAGAACAGCTTCTCGATGCCGAAATGATCGACCAGCATCAGCTGCGCCCGCACCATGTCGCGGATGGTGATGATCGGCAGGTCGAGCCCATAGGGCCTGCCTGTCGCCGGATCGGTCGAGGCCGGGCCGGTGGAGCCGAGGCAGCCGCCGATGACGTTGGCGCAAATGACAAAAAAGCGGCGGGTGTCGATGATCCTGCCGGGGCCGATCAGCACCTCCCACCAGCCCGGCTTGCCGGTCACCGGGTTGGTGCTGGCGACATGCTGGTCGCCGGTCAGCGCGTGGCAGACGAGGATGGCGTTGGAGCGGGCGTCGTTGAGGGCGCCGTAGGTCTGGTAAGCGACCTGGAACGGCGACAGCACGGTGCCCGCATCGAGTTTTAGCGGCTTGTCGGGACCGAACTGCAACACCGGGCTCGACGGTTGGTCGGCCTCGTGGTTGGTCCTTGGAGCGCGCTGAGCGGCCATTGCATTCCCCATCCAGTCGCATCGATCTCGCGATACGGCGTCCGGCCGGCAACGGACAACAAAAAACCGGCCTGCCTTCGCAAAGCCGGTTACAGGTTGCAAACGGCCCTTTAGCGAATTGTTTAACGTGGCTGCAAGCCGACCGGCCAAATCACCACGGGAGATCCGGCTGTTCTTCTAGGGCCAGCGCCGCGCTTCGTCAACGGTCTGCCTACGCGCGAGCGCGCCGGCCCCTCGACATTCGGGGCCACCGCCTGTATTTCCGCTGCGGCCTCGAACCAGGGCCTCTCGACGGATTTGTGACATGAAGCAGGATCAGCCACGTCCGACGCCCCGCGCGGGCATCATGGACATCGAGGCCTATGTGCCGGGAAAAAGTACCGCGCCGGCCGGCGTGACGAAGGTCTACAAGCTGTCGTCCAATGAGAATCCGCTCGGGCCCTCGCGGAAGGCGATCGAGGCCGCCCGGGAGGTGGCTGCCAAATTGGACGTTTATCCCGACGGCTCCGCCCGCCGGCTGCGCGAGGCGATCGCCGATGTGCACGGCCTCAATCCGGCAAACATCGTCTGCTCCAATGGCTCCGACGAGATCCTGGGGCTGCTGGCGCAGACCTATCTCGCGCCGGGAGACGAGGCCGTGTTCACCGAACACGCCTTCATGGTTTACAAGATCTATATCCAAGCCGCCGGCGCCAAGCCGGTGGCGGTCAAGGAGACGGACGAGCGCGCCGACATCGACGCAATCCTCGCCGCGGTGACGCCGGCGACGCGGATCGTGTTCCTCGCCAACCCCAACAATCCGACCGGCACTTATGTGCCGTTCCAGGAGGTGCGCCGGCTGCATGCCGGACTGCCCAAGAGCGTGCTCCTAGTGCTCGACGCGGCCTATGCCGAATATGTGCGGCGCAACGACTATGAAGCCGGCATCGAGCTGGCCGGGAGCTCGGAGAACGTGGTCATGACCCGCACCTTCTCCAAGCTCGGCCTCGGCGGCGCACGCATCGGCTGGATGTACGGACCGGCGCATATCGTCGATGCCATCAACCGGGTGCGCGGGCCCTTCAACGTCAATGCAACCGCGATCGAGGCCGGCATCGCGGCCATCCGCGACCGCGCCCATGTCGAGCGCAGCGTGGCGCATAACGAGAAGTGGCTTGCCTGGGTCAGCGAGGAGCTGACCGGGCTCGGGCTGCGCGTGACGCCCAGCGTCGGCAATTTCGTGCTGATCCACTTCCCCGACAACAAAAAGCATTCGGCAGCGGCCGCGGACGACTATCTCAGCGCGCGCGGCTACATCCTGCGGCGCGTCACCGGCTACGGCTTTCCCAACGCGCTGCGCATGAGCATCGGCATCGAGGAGGCCAATCGCGGCGTCGTCGAGGCGCTCAAGACATTTCTGAAAAGCTGAAGCACCATGACAGCAACGATGTTCGGAAGAATAGCGCTGGTCGGCATCGGCCTGATCGGTTCGTCGCTGGCCCGCGTCATCCGCCGGGAAGGCCTGGCGCGCCACATCGCTGTCGCGACGCGCAGCCAATCGACGCTCAAGCGCGCCGAGGAACTGGGTCTCGGCGATTCCTACACGACCGAGGCCGAAGACGCGGTGCGCGACGCGGATCTCGTCATCGTCTCGGTTCCGGTCGGCTCGTCCGGCGAGGTCGCGGCCGAGATCGCGCCGGCGCTGAAGAAAGGCGCGATCCTCACCGATGTCGGCTCAACCAAAGCTTCGGTGATCGCGCAAATGCAGCCGCATGTGCCCGTCGGTGTGCATTTCATCCCCGGGCACCCGCTGGCGGGCACGGAAAAGTCCGGGCCGGATGCCGGCTTCGCCGATCTCTTCGACAACCGCTGGTGCATCTTCACGCCGCTGCCGGGCACGGATCCGGAGGCGCTGGAAAAGCTCTCCGAATTCTGGCGGCGCTGCGGCTCCAACATCGACACGATGGACCCGCAGCATCACGACATGACCTTGGCCATCGTCTCGCATCTGCCGCATATCATCGCCTACAACATCGTCGGCACCGCCGACGACCTGGAATCGGTGACCAAGACGGAAGTCATCAAATACTCCGCTTCCGGTTTTCGCGACTTTACCCGACTGGCCGCTTCCGACCCGACCATGTGGCGGGACGTGTGCCTGCACAACAAGGACGCGATCCTGGAAATGCTGGCGCGCTTCTCGGAGGATCTGGCCTCGCTGCAGCGAGCGATCCGCTGGGGCGACGGCGAAAAGCTGTTCGACCTGTTCACCCGCACGCGCGCCATCCGCCGCTCGATCATTGAGGCCGGCCAGGATATCGATGTGCCGGATTTCGGCCGTCAGGCCGTGGAGCACCCGGGGGCCAAGCCCTAGGCCTTCTGCTCGATCTGTCCCGATGGGGGCCAGTGCGCCGCCATCATGGCCATTGTCTCGGCTCTGTCCGGAGCGCCGAGCCGGCCGCCGAAGCGCAGGCATTTAAGCGCGGCGGCGGCGCTGGCAAAGCGCAGCGCCTGCTCGGACGGCATGGCTTCGGCAAGGCCGACGGCGAAGGCGCCGTGGAAGACGTCGCCGGCGGCGAGCGTGTCGAC
>NZ_RZSV01000238.1:0-7918 GCF_004023205.1 Mesorhizobium sp. M1A.F.Ca.IN.020.03.2.1
CGCATGAACAGGCTAAGCTGCTCGGCCTCGACAACCAGGTCCTGGCGCAGCTCGTCTCCGGCGCCGTTCTCGACGAGCAGGCTCGCAAGCTCGGGCTTGGCCTTTCCAAGGACCGGCTGGCCGAGCTGACGCGCGAGGATCCGGCCTTCAAGGGTCCAGGCGGCCAGTTCGACCGCAGGACCTTCGAATATCTGCTGAGCCAGATCGGCATGCGACCCGAGGACTATCTGAAGAACCGCTCGCAGGTGGCGGTCCGCCAACAGATCGTCGAGGCGATTTCCGACGGCCTCAAGGCGCCGCAGACCTTCCTGAAGGCGGTCGCGCTCTATCGCGGAGAGGACCGCACGATCGACTATCTCGTCCTGCCGAAGACACTCGTCCAGCCGATCGAGGCGCCGTCCGACAGCGCGCTGAAAACCTATTTCGAAGCCAACAAGAAGAACTACGCCGCGCCGGAATACCGCAAATTCTCCTATATCCGGCTTGAGCCGCAGGACATCATGGACCCGACGGCGGTCACCGATCAGCAGGTCGCTGACGACTACAACAAGAACAAGGCGCGCTATACGACGCCCGAAATGCGCACCATCGAACAGCTGGTGTTCAAGACGCCGGACGCGGCCAAGGCGGCATTTGACTCCCTGAAGGCCGGCGCCACCTTCGACAAGATCGTCACCGCAGAGGGCAAGACGCAGGCCGACACCGTGCTCGGCACGCTGGCAAAGGACAAGATCGCCGACAAGGCGGTGGCCGACGCAGCCTTCTCGCTCAACGTCAACGAGGTCAGCCCGGTGGTTCAGGGCGCCTTCGGCCCGGTGCTCTTGCGCGTCACCGAGATCAAGCCGCAGGTGGTGAAGCCGCTTTCGGAAGTGTCCGACCAGATCCGCAAGGATCTTGCGCTCGGCGAGGCAAGCCGCGTCCTGCTCGACGTCCACGACAGCTACGAGGACACCCGCGCTTCCGGTGCCTCGCTTGCCCAGGCGGCCGACAAGCTAAAGCTCAAGGTCGTCACCATCGACGCCATCGACCGCACCGGCCAGCGGCCGGACGGCACGATCGTCAACGACCTGCCGCAATCGGCGGACCTCATCAAGGCCGTCTTCGAGGCCGAGCCGAACACCGAGAATGAAGGCCTGACCACTGCCGCCAACGGCTTCGTTTTCTATGAAGTCCAGTCGATCACGCCGGCGCGCGACCGCACGCTGGACGAGGTTCGCCAGAAGGTGGTGGCCGACTGGACCGCGGCCGAGACCGACAAGCGGCTCACCGCCAAGGCCGGGGAGTTGGAAAAGCGCCTCAAGGCCGGTGCGACGCTCGACGTGATCGCGGGCGAGCTTAAGCTCGAGAAGCAGACCAAGCGCGGCCTGAAGCGCGAAGCCGACGATGCCGATTTCGGCAAGGAGGGCGCGGCGGCCATGTTCGGCGTCGGCGAAGGCAGCACGGGCCTGATCCCCTCGCCCACCGGCGACGGTCAGATCCTGTTCAAGGTTGCCGAAGTCTTCGAACCTGCCGGTGCCGATGGCAGCTCTGTCCCGGAAGACGCGCAGAAATCTTTCAGCGCCGGCATATCCGACGACCTGCTCGATCAGCTGGTGGCGCAGCTGCAGTCGCAATATGACGTTCGTATCGATCCGGCCGCCGTTTCCCAAGCACAGACACGATGAGCGCGCTTAAGACATATATCGCCAAGGTCGCGACCGGCACCGCGCTCTCCTTCGAGGAAGCGCGCGAGGCCTTCGACATCATCATGTCGGGCGACGCGACGCCGGGGCAGATCGGTGGCTTCCTGATGGCGTTGCGCGTGCGCGGCGAAGCCGTGAGCGAGATCTCCGGCGCGGTCGCCACGATGCGCGCCAAGATGCTCCGCGTCGAAGCCCCGCGCGGCGCCATCGACATCGTCGGCACCGGCGGCGACAATTCGCACTCGGTGAACATTTCGACCGGATCGGCATTCGTCATCGCCGCCGCGGGTGTTCCGGTGGCCAAGCACGGCAATCGCGGCCTGTCCTCGCTGACCGGCGCGGCGGATGTGCTGATGGCCCTCGGCGTCAAGGTCGACATCGCACCGGAGACGATCGGCCGCTGCATCCAGGAGGCCGGCGTCGGCTTCATGTTCGCGCCAGCGCATCATCCGGCGATGAAGCATGTCGGTCCTGTCCGGGGCGAGCTCGGCACGCGCACCATCTTCAATCTGCTCGGGCCGCTGTCGAATCCAGCCGGCGTCGGCCGGCAGATGGTTGGCGTCTTCCTGCCCGAATGGATCATGCCGGTGGCTGAGACGCTGAAGGCGCTGGGTACCGATCATGCCTGGATCGTGCACGGCGACGGTTATGACGAGATCACCACCACGGGCGAGACGCAGGTCGCAGAGCTCGCCGGCGGCGAGATCCGCACCTTTACCCTCACTCCGGAAGCGGTCGGACTGAAGCGGCATAACAAAGAGGATCTGCGCGGCGGCGAAGCGGCCTACAATGCCAAGGCATTGCGCGATATGCTGGGCGGCGCTGCCGGCGCTTATCGCGACACCGTGCTGATGAATGCCGGCGCCGGGCTGGTGGTGGCCGGCAAGGCGACGACGCTCGGCGATGGCATCGAGGCAGCAGCGCAGGCCATCGACAGCGGCCGGGCGCTCGCGGTGCTCGACAAGCTCATCGAGATTTCGAACGGTTAGAATTTTGTCCGATATCCTGCGCAAGATAGAAGCCTACAAGCGCGATGAGATCGCCGCCGCAAAGCTCAGCGCGCCGCTTGCCGAGGTCAAGGCGAAGGCCAAGGATGCGGAACCCCCGAGCAGCTTCCTTGCGGCGCTTGAGGCCAAGCGGAAGGCCGGCGGCTTCGCGCTGATTGCGGAGATCAAGAAGGCCAGCCCTTCCAGGGGCTTGATCCGCGCCGACTTCGACCCGCCGGCGCTCGCCAGGGCCTATCAGCAAGGCGGTGCTGCCTGTCTTTCGGTGCTGACCGACGCACCGTCCTTCCAGGGCGCGCCCGGCTTTCTGACCGCAGCGCGCGCCGCCGTTGGCCTGCCCGCCCTGCGCAAGGATTTCCTCTTCGACCCGTATCAGGTTCATGAAGCCCGCGCCTGGGGCGCGGACGCGATCCTCATCATCATGGCGAGCGTCGACGACGCCTTGGCCAGTGAATTGGAAGTCACGGCCTTCGATCTCGGCATGGACGCGCTGGTCGAGGTGCATGACGAACAGGAGATGGAACGCGCGCTTCGCCTCTCGTCGCGGCTGATCGGCATCAACAACCGCGATTTGAGAACCTTCGAAACCAGCCTCGACGTTTCCGAGAGGCTTGCCGCCATGGTCCCGGACGACCGGCTGCTGGTCAGCGAGAGCGGCATCTTCACCCATCAGGACTGCCGCCGGCTGGAAAAGAGCAAGATCGGCACCTTCCTCGTTGGCGAAAGCCTGATGCGGCAGGCCGACGTGGCCGCCGCGACCGCCCTTCTGCTGACGGGCAAGGCGCCGGCCGAGGCCGTTTGAGGATGCCCGCGCTTACGCATCTCGGCGCCAAGGGCGAAGCCAACATGGTCGATGTCGGCGGCAAGGCCGAGACGACGCGCACGGCCATCGCCGAAGGGTATGTCACCATGCAGCCGGAAACGCTGGAGATGATCCTGGCCGGCGACGCCAAGAAAGGCGACGTGCTTGGCACGGCGCGCCTCGCCGGCATCATGGCGGCCAAGAAGACGCATGAGCTCATCCCGCTTTGCCATCCCCTCCTTCTCACCAAGGTTGCCGTCGAGATCGAGCCCGATCGCGCGCTTCCCGGCCTGAGGGTCACCGCGCTTGCCAGGGTTACCGGCAAGACCGGGGTCGAAATGGAGGCGCTGACCGCGGCGTCGGTTGCCTGCCTCACCATCTACGACATGGCCAAGGCAGCGGACCGCGCCATGGCGATTTCCGGCATCAGGCTGGTCGAGAAAACCGGCGGCAAGTCGGGCGACTACAAGGTAGGTCCTTAGCATGGCTTTGCTTCCGGTCGCCGAGGCGCTCCAACGCCTGTTGGACGGCGCGACCGCGCTGCCAGGCGAAAGCGTGCCGCTGGCCGACGCGTCCGGTCGGGTGCTGGCCGACCCCGTGGTGGCTCTGCGCACCCAGCCGCCCTTCAATGCGTCGGCGATGGACGGCTATGCCGTGCGGGCCGCCGACGTAGCCTCGGCGCCGGCGCGGCTCTCCGTGATCGGCATGGCGCCCGCCGGGCGTGGCTTCACCGGCTCTGTCGGCAAGGGCGAGGCCGTGCGCATCTTCACCGGCGCGCCGCTCCCCGAAGGCGCCGATACCATCGTTATCCAGGAGAATGTCCGCGATCTCGGCGGCGGCGGCATCGAAGTGACCGAGCCGACCGTGGAGGGACGAAACGTCCGTCGCCGCGGCCTCGACTTCTGCGAGGGCGACCTGCTCCTCGAAAAAGGCCGCCAGCTCGATCCGGCGGCGCTTTCGCTGGCGGCATCGGCCAACCATCCGAGTCTCAACGTGGTGCGGCAGCCGCTGCTCGCCATCATCGCCACCGGCGATGAATTGCTGCCGCCGGGCAGCGCGCTCGGCCCCGACCAGATCATCTCGTCGAATGCCTGTGGCGTCACAGCTACGGCCCAGTCGGTCGGCGCGCGCGCGCTCGACCTCGGCATTGCCGCCGACCGCAAGGACGCGATCGCGGCCCTGGTCAAGAAGGCGGTCAAGGCCGGCGCCGACGTCATCGTCACGCTTGGCGGCGCCTCCGTCGGCGACCACGACTTGATCCATGACGTGCTGACCGGCGAAGGCATGCAGCTCGACTTCTGGAAGATCGCCATGCGTCCCGGCAAGCCGCTGATGTTTGGCCGGCTCGGCGACATTCGCTGCATCGGCCTGCCCGGCAATCCGGTCGCAAGCCTGGTCTGCTCGCAGCTGTTCCTGAAGCCGCTTCTGGCGCGGCTGGGCGGCCGGTCCTGCCGTCAGGAAATCCGCACGGCCCGGTTAGGCGTCGCAATGCACGCCAACGATCTCAGGCAGGACTATGTGCGCGCCGTGGTCCGCGAAGATGCGGGGGGGTTGATCGCAACACCGTTCGGCACCCAGGATTCCTCGATGTTGAGGATGCTCGCCGATGCCAATGGCCTGATCGTGCGCCAACCCTTCGCACCGGCGGCTGAAGCCGGCGAGGAGTGCACCGTTCTGATGTTACGCTGAACAAAACGTCAACACATTCACTAAACTTTAAACGGTTGCGGAACACAACTGGAACAGATAGTGTTTGTTCTGGGTTTGTTTTTCTGATTCTGGTTTCAGAACCCATGGGGGCCGCCATGCTGACGCGCAAACAACATGAACTGCTGATGTTCATCCATGAACGGCTCAAGGAAAGCGGCATTCCGCCGTCTTTCGATGAGATGAAGGAAGCGCTCGACCTTGCCTCGAAATCGGGCATCCACCGCCTGATCACGGCGCTGGAGGAGCGCGGTTTCATTCGCCGGCTTCCGAACCGGGCGCGTGCCCTTGAAGTGCTGCGCCTACCTGACTCGATCGCGCCCGGCCTCAATGCGGCGAAGAAGTTCTCGCCGAGCGTCATCCAGGGCGGCCAAGGCAATCTCGGCCGCCAGATCAAACCCGCGGCGCCCGCCCGCACGCCGACGCCCAGCAATGACGACGACGCCGTTTCAGCCGTCTCCATCCCGGTGATGGGTCGCATTGCCGCCGGCGTGCCGATCGACGCCATCCAGCACCAGACGCATTCGATCACAGTGCCGCCGGACATGATCGCGGGCGGCGAGCACTACGCGCTCGAGGTCAAAGGCGATTCGATGATCGAGGCCGGCATCTTCGACGGCGACACGGTCATCATCCGCAACGCCAGCACTGCGAGCCCCGGGGAGATCGTCGTGGCGCTGGTCGATGACGAGGAGGCGACGCTGAAGCGCTTCCGCCGCAAGGGCGCCTCCATCGCGCTCGAGGCTGCCAATCCGGCCTATGAGACGCGCATCTTCGGTCCCGATCGCGTCAAGGTTCAGGGCAAGCTCGTCGGGCTCATCCGCCGCTACTGAGGGGGCTGTGGCTTGGCCTCCGGCTTCTCGGGCTTCTTGTAAGGCGCCAACCCCCTCGCCTCACGCGAGTAGCGCCGCTGTTCGTGCCAAGGGCGGTACGGTTTTTCGACGGCGTATTGAATGGTTGCTCGCGCCGTCGCCGATTGCGGATCGAAGAAGACGGCGGCACTGCCGTCGCGCGCGAGCTGCCGCTTGGTGACGACGAGGATACGTGGATCGTGGCAGGGATTGTAGGCCGTGGCGTCGTTGATGACGATGAGGTCTGCGAAGTCGCAGGCAGGCCGGGCAGCTTCGCGGTTCTCGGCGAGCGCGACGATCGCGCCTGATGGATGCCGGCCAATGCAGAGATCGCCCGTGCAGTAAAAGGGCGATCCAGGCGGCAGGTCGACCGGATCGGCCAAGTCCAGCGTGCCCTTGGCGAATGTCTCCGGCGGCACGATCGTTTCGGCCTTGAGCGCACGTTTCCAGTTATCGGTGGTGAACTCGTTGGAGCGGGCGCGATTGATGGCGAGTTCGCCGCCGCCGATCGGCATCGCCACCAGATGCGCGTCCTCCGAGATCAGCAGGTCCGGCGTGCGCACCTGCGGGATGATCATCACGGCCGCGGCAGCGAAAGGAATTGCGGCCAGCCTGAGCCAGGTAGTCGCCATCGTGGCGATGACGAGCGCGATCGTCGCCAGCAGCACCGAATGGATCGAGATCAGGCCCACGGCATCGACCGGCGACCACTCCGAAATCCACGCCGAGATCGCGATCATCGCCGCCAGGCCCTTGCCCATCAAATAGAGGAAGGGCCCGTCGAAGCCGAACGGCATCATGACCGCGCTGGCGACGGCGAGAAACATCACGATCGTGACGATCGGCATGATCGCGAGATTGGCCAGCAGGCTGAGCGGCGAGACGCGCTGGAAATGCCAGATGGCAAACAGCGCCGTGGCACTTCCGGCAATGATCGACGTCATTGCGGCGCCACCTGCTCCGACTGCCAGTTTGTGCGACATGAACCGCAGGAACGAACGCTTGTCCGGCGGCGCTCTCACCTTGCCGGCGCGGTAGTCGGACCAGCCGGCATAGGCGCCGACAAGGGCGGCGGTTGCCGCGAACGACATCTGAAAGCTCGGGCCAACCACTTCATGCGGCGACACCAGGATGACGGCGATGGCCGAGATCGCCAAGTTGCGCATCGTCAGCGCGGCGCGGTCGAAAAGCACGGCGATCAGCATGACGGCCAGCATGATGAAGCTTCGCTCGGCGGCGACCACCACGCCGGAGATGACGAGATAGGCGGCGATCGACATAAGCGCGATTGTCGCGGCATATTTCTTCACCGGCCGGCGTGACGAAAAATCCGGGAACAGCGCAAAGGCGCCGCGCAGCAGAAGCATGACCGTGCCGGCGACCAGCGCCATGTGCAGGCCCGAAATCGAGATGATGTGATAGATGCCGGTCCGCCGCATCGCCTCGTTGATGTCCTCGGGAATGCCGGCGCGCACGCCGACGATCAGTGCGGCGGCAATCTCGCCTTCGGGTCCGCCGACGGTGCTTCTGATGTGGTCGGCAATATTTTCGCGCGCGTTCTCGATGGCCGAGGCGATGCTCGTCTGAGCGATCGGGTCGGTTGGCGGAATGACTTTCGGGTCGCCGAGGAAAAATCCGCTGCCGCCGATGCCGGAAAAATAGCTGTCGAAGGAAAAATCATAGCTTTCGGGACGGACCGGCCCGGTCGGCGGCAGAAGCCGCGCGTAACCCATCACCAGCGATCCGGCCTTCATGCCGGCCGGGATCCTGCGTGCCGAAAGCCTGACGCGATCCGGCGCGTAGCGCAGCTTTGGATGCGCGGTCGAGACGAGATCGATGGTTAGCCTGACGCGGCCATTGGCCATTTCCTCG
>NZ_RZSV01000239.1:0-7894 GCF_004023205.1 Mesorhizobium sp. M1A.F.Ca.IN.020.03.2.1
GGGCGTGTCCTGCTGCGGTTGCGAATCGTCCGAGCTGTCATCGGCGATCTGCGGGATGTTGGCGCGCTTGGCATCCTGCGGCGAGACGATCGCGATGCCCGGCAGGCTGCCGCTGTTGCCGCTCTTGGCGGCCGCCACCTGCTTCACAGCTTTCGGCTGGGGTGTGGGTTGGGCGCTCGCGACATCGGCGCTGTCGTCGGCCTCGTCGTCGCCGCCGCCGAACCAGGCCGCAAACAGTCCGCCGGACCGCTTGGTCGAGCCGCCGGCGCTGGCCAGCTCGATATTGGGGGTGCCGGCGCCCTTGCGCGCCTTGTAGGCGGCCAGAGCCTGCTCATAGCCAGGCAGCGGCCGGCCGTCGCTCGGCACGTGCAGCGTCTTGCCGTTCGGGAACAGGCTGACCAGTTCCTGACGGCTGATACCCGGCCAGTGGCGGACATTGCCGACATCCATGTGGACGAACGGAGAACCGGAATTCGGATAGTAGCCGACGCCGCCGCCCTGCATCTTGAGGCCGATGTTGCGCAGCTTCTTCAGCGGCACGCCGGGGATGTAGAAGTCCATCGCCTTGCCAAGCATGTGCTGGCTTTTCTCGGCGACACCGCGGCTGCGGCTGCGCAGCATCGAATTGGTAGATGGCGAGCGATAGCCGCAGACGACCTGGATGTAGTCGGTCGCTCCGCTCTGCCGGTAGGCCTCCCACACCAGATCGAGCAGCCGCGGATCCATCTTGGTCGGCTCGTTGCGGCGCCAGTCGCGCAGGATGATGTTGATCTTGCGCAGGCCTTCGGGAACGTAGCGGCCGTTACGCTTGTAGACGATCTCGGCCTTTTCGTGCGTGTGCAGGTGATAGAGCTTCAGCGAACGGACTTCGGCTTTCGCGCCGGAGGCGGCTGCCGAAAGGAACCCTACGGCCAAAATCACAAACGTCAGCCACCGTGGCCAGACGCTCATGTGAAAATGCCGCCCGTTCGTGTGTCGTTCGACTTGGTTCAAATCAAAAGGCCTTGCAGGCTGCCGTTTGTCCCCGGATTTGCCCAAACGGATGCGTGGTTCTCACATCCGAATATCGATCCTAATGGTTAATCATCGCTTAGTGGAGCCGAAATGCGGTAACACCGTGGCGATATCCCGTCAAAAATGATGCACCATGTTTCGTGGTAAATCGCTGGTTTAGATCGAGAATTCGGCTTTGGCCCAAACACAATCTGTTACCGATTGCGTTAAATGCGTGATCGCGAACACGCAAGCGACTGAAAAAGCGCCTTCAGAAACGAAAAAGCGACGATTTAAGTCGGAATATAAACCGGTAGGCTGGGCTGGGCTTGCGTCTCAGGAGGCAAGTCGATCAAGCCGACCCGCTTCGGGGTCAATGCCATATTCCTTCAACTTGCGGTAGAGCGTAGAGCGCCCGATGCCGAGGCGGCGCGCCACCTCGCTCATCTGGCCGTTATAGTGGTCGATCGCAAGCTTGATCATCTCGAACTCGACATCGGCCAGCGCCCGCACATTGCCGCGCTCGTCCAAGGCCCTCAGCGTGCCGAATCGCGGCTGCAGCGGCGCCCGCGCCTCGGCCTCGTGCGAACCTGCCGCCGCTCCATTGGAGACGGCCTGATCGCCCGGCTGCCGCTCGTCCGCGACCGGTGCCACGGCAGTCGCAGGCTCGGCATCGAGCTTCACCGTGCCTTCGACCTGCGCGCGGATCTGTGGGAATTCCTCTTCGGTCAGCAATTCGCCTTCGGCGAGCACCGACGCCCTGAACACCGCATTTTCCAGCTGGCGGATGTTGCCCGGCCAATCGTAGGCCTGCAGCATCGCCAGCGCTTTGGCCGATATGCCGGTGAGACGATGACGCGGATCGGCCGGCGCCACCTTCTCCATGAAATGCCTGACCAGATGGGGGATGTCTTCGCGCCGGTCGCGCAGCGGCGGCACGAAGATCGGATAGACGTTCAGGCGATAAAATAGGTCCTCGCGGAATTTGCCGTCCTTGACCTGCTGCAAAAGATTCCGATGCGTCGCCGAGATCAGCCGGATGTCGACCTTGACGGTCGAACGGCCGCCGACCGGGTCGACCTCGCCCTCCTGCACGGCGCGCAGCAGCTTGACCTGGACGTCGAGCGGCAGGTCGCCGATCTCGTCCAGGAACAGCGTGCCCGAATGCGCCTCGACGAATTTGCCGGTGTGCTTGTCCGTGGCGCCGGTGAAGGAACCCTTCTCATGGCCGAACAGGATCGATTCCACCAGATTGTCGGGGATGGCGCCGCAATTGACGGTGACGAAGGGTTTCGAGCGGCGGTCGCCGCTGCCCTGGATGGCGCGCGCCACCAACTCCTTGCCCACGCCCGATTCACCCTCGATCAGGATCGGAATGTTGGAGGCCGCCGCCTTCTGGCCGAGCCGGATCACCCGGTCCATCGCCGGGCTGCGGGTGATCAGATCCTTGAAGGTGAGATGGCCGCCGCGACGCCGCGACGTGCGCTTCACCTCGTCCTCGACCGCTTCGACCTTCAAAGCATTGGAAATCGAGGTCTGCAGCCGGTCGGGCGAGGCCGGCTTGACGACGAAATCGAAAGCGCCGTGGCGCATGGCCGAGACAACGGTTTCGATGCCGCCCTGCGCGGTCTGCACGATGACCGGGAGATTGATGGCGCGCTCGCGCATCGCCTTCAGCACACCGATGCCGTCGAGACCGGGCATGACCAGGTCGAGGATGACGACCGACACATCGCGCGCGTTCGGTCCGTCCAGCACATCGAGGCCCGCCTCGCCGCCGTCGGTGACGATGGCGCTGTGGCCGAATTTCGTCACCGCCGCCTCGAGCAGCCTGCGCTGCACGGGATCGTCATCGACTATGAGTACGGAACCTGTCATGACTCTTTGAATTATCCGCCCGATAAATCCCCATGGATCATCTTGGCACAGGGTTCTAAATAAGGTTTCAAAAAACCCGGTGAACGAATTCCTTAGGATTTGACCGGCTTCTCCTTTCCCGTTGATTCATAGAAGGTATTGTCGATGCGCATGATGTTTGGTCAGCGGCTTGCGGCGACGGCATCTGGCCAGGCCGCGGCGGAGCTCGGCGATCTGCCGGAGTGGAATCTCGCCGATCTCTATTCCGGCATGGAAGCGCCGGAGCTGAAGCGTGACATTGCCCGGGCGGCAAGCGACGCCATTGCCTTCGAGGTCCGTTGGAAGGGCACGTTGGCCGCCGAAGCCGAGCGTGGCGCCGCCGGCCGGCTCGGCGAGGCGCTGAAGGCCTACGAGGCGCTGGAGGAACTGATCGGCCGCATCGTCTCCTATGCCGGGCTTGTCTATGCCGGCAACACCGCCGATCCGCAGCGCGCCAAGCTCTATGGCGACATCCAGGAGAAGATGACGGATGCCAGCGCGCATCTTTTGTTCTTCGCGCTGGAGCTCAACCTGATCGACGACTCGGTGATCGAAGCAGCACTCGCGGCCGACCTGGCCTTCGCCCACTATCGCCCATGGGTGCTCGACCTCAGGAAGGACAAGCCGTACCAGCTCGAGGATCGGGTCGAGCAGTTGTTCCACGAAAAGTCGGTCACCGGACGCGGCGCCTGGAACCGCCTGTTCGACGAGACGATGACCGACCTGCGTTTCGACGTCGACGGCGAGGAGCTGACGCTGGAGCCGGCGCTGAACCGACTGCAGGACGCGGATGGCGAAGTGCGCCGCCGTGCCTCCGAGGCACTCGCCGCGACTTTCCGCAAGAACCTGCGCACCTTCACGCTCATCACCAACACGCTGGCTAAGGACAAGGAAATTTCCGACCGCTGGCGCGGCTTCGAGGACATCGCCGATTCACGCCATCTCGCCAACCGCGTCGAACGCGGCGTGGTCGATGCTTTGGCCGCGGCCGTGCGCGAAGCCTATCCGCGCCTGTCGCACCGCTACTATCAGATGAAGGCGCGCTGGCTCGGCACGGACGTCATGAACCACTGGGACCGCAACGCGCCGCTGCCCGAGACCCCGCAATCGGTGATCCGCTGGGACGACGCCAGGGACACGGTGCTGTCAGCCTATCAGCGTTTCTCGCCGAAGATGGCGGAAATCGCGCGGACCTTCTTCGACCGCAAATGGATTGATGCGCCGGTCAGGCCGGGCAAATCGCCCGGCGCCTTCGCCCACCCGACCGTGCCTTCGGCGCATCCCTACGTGCTCCTCAACTACATGGGCAAGCCGCGCGATGTGATGACGCTGGCGCATGAGCTGGGCCACGGCGTTCACCAGGTGCTGGCCGCCGGCCAGGGCGCGCTGATGGCGTCCACCCCGCTGACGCTGGCCGAGACCGCCTCCGTCTTCGGAGAGATGCTGACCTTCCGCTCGCTGCTCGACCAGACCTCCGACAAGCGCGAGCGCAAGGCCATGCTCGCCCAGAAGGTCGAGGACATGATCAATACCGTCGTGCGCCAGATCGCCTTCTACGAGTTCGAGCGCAAGGTGCATGCCGAGCGCCGCAACGGCGAGCTGACCTCGGACAGGCTGGGCCAGTTCTGGCTTGAGGTGCAGGCTGAAAGCCTGGGGCCGGCGATCAAGTTGCGCGATGGCTACGAGGTCTTCTGGACTTATATCCCGCACTTCATCCACTCGCCCTTCTACGTCTACGCCTATGCCTTCGGCGACTGCCTGGTCAACTCGCTCTACGCCGTCTACCAGAACGCCGAGCGCGGCTTTCAGGAGAAGTATTTCGAGATGCTGCGCGCCGGCGGCACCAAGCATCATTCGGAACTGCTGGCGCCCTTCGGCCTCGACGCCACGGATCCGGCCTTCTGGCAGATCGGCCTGGGTGTGATCGGCGCGCTGATCGACGAGCTGGAGGCGCTCGACAAATGACGGGTGCTCGCCTGGCGGCATAGACCGGGAACAGTTTGGCCGGAACGCATACTTGTGCTGTTCTTGAATAACTCTGCCCGCACTTTTCAATTAGCTTTGCGCAGGCCGTGTGCTAGCGTAGACCCCAAGCTCAACCGGACGCGACAGCAAGGCCGGAGGCGGCCCTAGCGTTGCTTCAGCGAGAGCGATAGCGGCCGTCGGGCCGCAGCCGGAGGAGGGCCAGCCGCCAGCGATTGGAGGGGCTGTTCCGCCCAGCGCGGAACGATTGACGATCCCTGCGGCAAGGCCGCCGTTTGCGGCCGCGGCCCGATCGGACTGGAGAGGGAAATGAGCACTTTCTTCTATATGCTCCTGGCGTTCGTTGTCGGTGTCCTGGTTGGCTGGTTCATCTGGGGCCGCCTGCGTGGCGAGCTCGACAGCCTGCGCGGCGAACTCGGTCGCGCCAAGAGCGAACGCGACCGGTTTAGCGCCGATACCTACCGCCTGAGCGGCGAGCTCGACGCATGCGGCCGCAGCCGCGCCGATCTCGAACGCAAGCTGCGCGAAGCGCCGACCTCTTCCGCCAAGGCGGGAACCGACAAAGCCTCCGCGCCTGCGCCGGCGGCGCTGATGTCGACCCCGACCCCAGCCAGATCCTCATCTGCAAGACCGTCAGCGGCAAAATCGGCAGCGGCCAAGCCGGCAGCGGCAAAGACGGCCGCCGCGGCGCCAAAGAAGGCGCCGGCTCCGAAGAAAGCCGCCGCCCCGAAGGCGACCACCGGCAAGGCGGACAATCTGCGCCGCCTGATCGGCATCGGCCCGGTCAATGAAAAGCTGCTCAAGGCGCAGGGCGTCACGTCCTATGCCCAGATCGCCGCTTGGACCGATGCCGACGTCAAGCGCGTCGAGGAGGTGCTCAATTTCGACGGCCGCATCGCGCGCGAGAAATGGATCGAGCAGGCGAAACTGCTGGCCGCGGGCGACGAGGCCGAATTCGCTAGCCGGTTCCCCACGGCGGCGACCTCGAACAACAACTGATCTCGCTGTGCCTTCCCAGCGCAGGCGGCGTCCATTGGGCGCCGTTTTGCTTTGGACCAGATGCCTTTACGCCCTCCGACGCCGTTCTCTCGATTGCGCCTCGCCGCGCCCCCATATAGAGCGATCGACTTAATCGACCCCATCCAAGGCTTATGTCCCTGCCCTCAGCAATATTCCGCAATGACGAGACTGGCCACCAGCTCGTCTTTGACGGGCCGCATGAGGTCATCACGGCGCGAACCGCGGACGAATTCACGCCGGCGCTGGAAGCGGCACAGGCCGCCTCCGACGCGGGCAAATGGCTGGCAGGCTATTTCTCCTATGAGGCAGGCTACCTGCTGGAGCCGAAACTGGTGCCGTTGCTGCCAGAGGGCCGCCGCGCGCCGCTGATCTGTCTCGGTGTCTTCGATGCGCCGCTCGAACAGGCTGTGCCGCGGAATGAAGGCCCCGCCAGCAACGGACCGATCTTCGACGCCCGCGCATCCTGGTCCGCCGAGGACTACGCCGTCCGCTTCGCGCGCCTCCACCACCATATTCGCCAGGGCGACTGTTATCAGGGCAATCTGACCTTTCCGGTCCATGCGCAATGGTCGGGCGATCCGCTTGCCGCCTTCGAGGCGCTGACCGGGCGCCAGCCAGTGAAATACGGCGCGCTGATCTCGTTCGGCGATCCGATCGTGCTGTCGCGCTCGCCGGAACTCTTCTTCGAGATCGACGCCGACGGTATGATCGAGACGCACCCGATGAAGGGCACGGCGCCGCGCGGCGCCACCAAGGCCGAGGACGCGCGGCTGAAGGCGTTCCTGCGCAACGACGAGAAGAACCAGGCCGAGAACCGGATGATCGTCGATCTCCTGCGCAACGACATCTCGCTGATCAGCGAGGTCGGCACGCTGGAAGTGCCGGAGCTGTTCCGCATCGAGACCTACCCGACGGTGCACCAGATGGTGAGCCGGGTGCGGGCGAAGCTCCTGCCGGATATCGGTATTCGCCAAGTCTTCGCAGCGCTCTTTCCCTGCGGCTCGATCACCGGCGCGCCGAAGATCCGCGCCATGGAGATACTGCACGATCTGGAGGGCGTGCCGCGCGACGTCTATTGCGGCGCCATCGGCTGGGTCGCGCCCGGCGGCACGATGCGGTTCTCGGTGGCGATCCGCACCATCTCGCTCTTTGCCGACGGCGAGGCTGTCTACAATGTCGGCGGCGGCGTCGTCTTCGATTCCACCGCCGAGGAGGAGTACCGGGAGTGTCTTCTGAAAGCGCGCTTCGCGACGGGAACCGTGCCGACTTCGAGCTGATCGAGACCATGCGTTGGGAGCCTGGCTCAGGCTTCCTGCGCTTCGAGCGCCACCTTGCGCGGCTTTATGCCTCGGCCGCGGAGCTCGGCTTTGCCTGCGATCCGCATCGGATCGGCGAAGTGCTGACGAGCGCGGTCGGGGGACAGCAGGGCATCCTGCGTACCCGCCTCGCCCTGCAGCGCAATGGCGAGGCGACCGCATCCGTGCAGCCCTATGAGCCGCTCGTCGCCGACAAGGTCTGGCGGCTGCAAATGGCCCGGGTCAGGCTTGATTCCGCCGACATGCTGCTGCGCCACAAGACCAGCCGGCGACATCTGTACACGCGTGCCCGCGCCGAATATCTCGTCACCCAGGCCGACGAGGTGCTGCTGGCCAATGAGCGCGGAGAAATCTGCGAAGGCACGATCACCAATCTGTTCGCCGATTTCGGCGGCGGGGTGCTGGTGACGCCCCGGCTTGATTGCGGCCTGCTGCCTGGAGTATTGCGCGGCGAGCTTCTGGACGAAGGCCGCGCCGCGGAAGCGATCTACACCTTCGACGATCTGAAGTCGGCGCAGGCGATCTTCGTCGGCAACTCACTGCGCGGATTGATCCCGGCGCAACTCGGCTGATTGAGGCTGGGAGACATCAACTGGATAGCACCAGGCACGCATGACCATTCGCCAACCGACCCATACGCCCTATGACGGGTCCTCAAAGCTCTTCACCATCGGCCTGAAGCCGCT